>JAAEMP010000040.1 GCA_024225445.1 Hyphomicrobiales bacterium
CCAGCGTGACATGTTAAAGGATGTCCTCAACCCAGGTGAGGCATCATCGCTATTGCGGCAGAGTTTCAATAACGACACTCGCACCGGGATCTTGTTTGGACGCGAAAGATGGGGCCTGCACAATGATGAAGTGGCTTTGGCAGATGCGATGGTTACGTTTCCGGTCAATCCGGCATTTGCCTCACTCAATATCGCGCAGGCAGTATTATTGATGTCCTATGAATGGATGAAAAGCGGGCAGGGTGAGTTGAACCACTCTGCATTTCGCGCTCCTGACAGCCAGGTTGCCGAGAAAACCGACCTGCAGAATTTTTTCAACCATATCGAGGATGCGCTCGAGGATGCAAAATATTATTATCCTGAAGAACGACGTGAGCGAATGACCAACAATTTGCGCTCGATATTTACCCATGCCGGCCTGAAACAGCAGGAGCTGCAAACACTGCACGGGGTAGTGGCTGCATTGGAACGACGCTGGCTGGAAAAACAGAAACGAAAATGACAAACAATGATCGCTAATCAGGATTTTGCGTAGGTAAGTCATCACCGGAATAGTATGGTTTCCACAATGTAATGGTTATTGGTACGAGAATATTGAGGAAAAATGCTGTTGCCATCAATGTGAAGAAAGCCTCTTTATTCAAAATTGAGTTTTGCACATAGGCAATATCCATCACGACAAAAGCCAGCTCCGCACGACCCAGCATACCAAATCCAATCATCAGACCTCCGGCCCAGTTCATTTTTCCGGTATATCTTGCAGCCACAGCAGCTGAGATCACCTGGGCAAAAAATACACTGGTAATCAGCAGGATAATATTGGGAAAAACCGACAACATCAGATCTTTGTCAAAGATCAGTTTGGCACCCAGATTGACAAAGAACACCGGCCCAATCCACGAGAATGCCATATTTTCCACGATACGTTTTGTATCTTCCCAGGATCCTTTTTGCTGTTTTCTTTGAAAGTACTCTTCCTTGAGTATCAATCCCGCCATATAGGCACCAATTGCCGGATGAAAGCCAAATTCATGCGCCAAAAGTCCAACCAATAATGCCAGCAATAATACCGTTAAAGTCGAATGGCGTCCAAAATTCAGTAAATGGCGGATACCATATTTACCTATGAACGGGATACGCCGCATCCATCCGATGAAATTGTGGGGAAATATTATAGCGCCGAGTGCTGATACTATAATAAAAAACAAGACTGCTTTTAGGGCAATGAGAACGAGGTTTTCTAAATCCAATGGTCCCGCACCACTTGCAATTGGCACGAGCACCGCAACAAGTGCCAGAGAGGCAATATCATCAAGTACAGCAGAAGTCATTATTCGGGTAGCAGCGGTAGACTTTGCCAATCCGACATTTTGTAATGATATCATCGTTAGTGACACTGCGGTTGCTGTCATGGTCAGACCGCACATCAGCGATATGTTCGTATTGTCCCAGTAATGGTCGGCAACCAGGTAAGCTGCTGTAAAAGGTGCTATTGCGCCAAATAATGCGATACCCCAACTTTTCTTGATACTGGACAGGAAATTATCGACATTCTCCTCAAATCCAAGCGCGAACATGATCAGAATGATACCAAGTTCAGCCAGCACGGAGATGAATTCATTGCCATCTCCTGAGATCAAACCAAAATTTGCCAGCAGTGAACCTAATGCCAGGAACCACAATACGGGAAGCATCTTTGTTTTGATTGCCAAAACATTGGCAACGAATACCATACTCCAAATCAGAGCGAGATAATGTAGTGATTCCATATGGTGGATTCCTGCCGGACGATGTCAGACTGGTGCTTGCCAGATTCTATTGATTCGATCCAGGTTAAGAGTCTAATCCTGTAACAAATGGGATATCGAATTTGCATAATATTTCAGAAGGATTGTTTCTTTCGGATTTGCCCGAAACAATCCATCTTCACTTTTTTCCATTATATGGCGTAAAGTGAGCATGCGAAGACCGGTTGATACTGCATAATCGCGGTCCTCGCGAGGAATGTGGCTGTAAGTACCGATATCCTCCAGTCTTGATATCAATTCAAATACTTTTGATTTCAGTTCCAGTTCACTGATCGATCTCTCACCAAGTTCCAAAACCACATTTGCAACCAGCGCCACCGGTACCGCCGGAACTACCGCACCAATTGCTTCAATGAGGGTTTCCCCAAATTTCTCGATCTCAATAAACCGTTGCTTTTCATCCAGTTGGCGCAGGTTCAGTTTATTGTCTTTTAGATATTCACTTGTCGAAATCGGAGTGCCAAAACTGGCGACCGCATATCCTGCCCGGTAAAGCTGCCCCTTTATCCTTAGCCACAATATCTGGCGTATCACCCCTAAAACACTGGCAAGTGAAACACGGAAATTACGGCCGGTAGTTTGGTGCTCCTGTTTGGAAGTCAGTATCCGGTCCTCAATTACACGGTCATAATTCAGTCCAACCGGAATAAAAATGACATCGCGGTCATTATCAGGATCAAAATCACCAATCATATAACTAATCAATCCCAGACGGGGGTCCCGTAACTTCCCATCCCTGGATAACCCTCCTTCGGGGAATACCGCCTGAGTGACACCTTGCCTGGTTGCCATATTGACATAGCGTGCCAAAACCCGCCGATAAAGTTCATTACCTGAATCGCGCCGGATAAAATAAGCACCCATTGCCCGTATGATTGATTGCAACAAGAAAACTCTAGCCCATTCGCCGACTGCATAAGACAGGGATGCACGTGAGGAGGCCATAAAAGTTAATAACACATAATCCATATTCGAACGATGGTTCATGATGAATACCACCGCAGCATTGGGATCAATTGATCTGATTGCTTCATCATCGGAATAACCAAGTCTGACACGATAGACAAACCTGGATAACCAGCGTGCAACTTTTGTACCAAAACCAAAATAGGCACGAGCCGAAAAATGGGGCACAATTTCTTTTGCATATTTTTGAGCTTTGACCATTACAACATTGCGCGGAACATTGGTTTTTTGCGCTTCAAGGTCTACTGCCTCTATTACCAGTGGATCATACATCAGTTGATCGACAAGAGATTGACGCCTGGTTAGTTTGAACGGTTGTATGCGCAGGTCCAGGCGGGTATTCAATTCATCAATTGCTTCATTGACCCGGCGACGAAAAAACCAGCGTGTGGCGGGCGCAAAAATACGGTCTACGACGGCGATCGCCGCAAATATGGACAATATTATAAATATCCACCAGGGTATCGCTACCGGATCATTCACGGTTCAAAATTCCCAAATTATTGGCACGTTACCATTTTCGATGATGTCTTCTTCAATATCAATGTTTGCAAAATACGGACAATAAAAACTTTTCCCCCACGGCATTTATCATGTTTTGCGCTCAATTCGAAACCCCAGATTTTGTGGCAAATTCCATATATTCAATTATACCACAGTGAACGGCTGCTTGGAGCCCTTTTTGACACAATTCGTTCTAGACAAAAGAGTTGAGAAATTCCCACAAGAATCCCGATTTCACAATGTAACAGTGTGATTTTCCGGACCTAACAATCATGCCTCCAAGAAACACCCGCGGCTCGCTCCCTACGAGTTGAACAACAAAGGCAGGACCGCCACTGAGACCGTCAGGGTCGAAATCTAGGTCTTGAATAAACTTTAGCTTCAGGAGTGCTTGATCCTCGGGTTGGCCATCTGGCTGCGCAGTCAAGATATGCCTACATGTTCCGAGATGGTTCTTGTCGTACAATTCGTATTTCTGCTTTCCACTGGGATACCCCGCAACAATGAACGCAAGAATGTTAGAGTTGAATGTATCAGCCGGAACTTGTTCGAACTTGAAGAAAGGTTCGCCTAGTATTGGATTGTCAATAACGGGCTTAGAGAAATCGAAAGCCACAATATCGTAGGCATCCGAATCTTGGGTGTGTGTTCCTTTGCGGCTCGTCCGCGACCCCGACGACGTAACAAAATCATTTCCGTCAGGTCGAAGCAATCCAACGTCCCTCAGTTCGCAACCTTGGATTTGGTGCCGACTACAAACTAGCATGTGTCTTTCATTGTGAATCAATCCAATAGACGAGCCCAGAATTCTGACCCTATGGACATCATCATGAGTACAGACCGTGAGTGGGGAAACATATGTTCCGAGATGAGATTGCAGAGAGTTCGCAGGAATATACAACGATCCGATACGGGCGCTTGTGCTTAGGATAGTCTCCATAATTGTACTTCGAGGCATACGATCCGAACCAAGTGTGATAACTATATATTGGGGTGACAATTTCTACTTCAGAAATAGTGATTATCGCAAGGAGAAAACTTGCCGTTCTAATTGAGCGAGTCTGCATTTGCGCTCAATCTCGTGCCTGCAGCGAACGGCAGCATAACTTAAACCAAACTGCCTCCGGCAATCCCGGGGCGGTTCAGTTTTGTCCAGAGGCTGACCTTGAGCTATCAATATTCGAAATTTGACGAACGGCTGTTCCGAGCCCAAATTTCATGACGCATAAACACTGAAGGGTCTATTTACGACAAAATTACAGAGGCTAGTGTTTAGAGTAATTTAAGCTCATTCCCATAATCATACTTCAAAATTTATTTTGTAAGGGTCACCATATGCTCGACTATAATCAATTTATGAGCATAGCACTTATTATTTTTGGAATTTTCTTTTTGCTTGCAGGTAAGGGGAACATTTCTCATCGTGGCTTGGGCTTACTTGCGCTTTTAATGCCTATCGCAGGATATCTAGGCGGCCTATCGATTTCAGAGATCTTAATGCATATAGCTATTGGCTTTGGCGCGCTGATTATTTCGATTTTATGGTTCATGTTTGTTGTTAAAAGTGGCGGCTTGCTTAAAGCATTTGCAGTTATTGTTTTGTGGTTACCATTTGACTATTTGTTGTCTGTGATAATTACACTTTTGATCGTAGGCGGTGTAATGGCATTAATTGATATTCTGGTCATGAAGGCATTTTCATCTGATAAGCAGTTTCTGACAAAGCATTACACTGCAATATTGATGATAATTGCAGGTGTAATTGTCTCCCCTACGTTAAATATCCCGATTATTTATTAAGTGATAAAAGCTGCATTTCTGCGCAAATTGACCCATTACGCATGGAGGTCAATTTGTGATGTCGAACATAACGGAGCTAAATCTCCCCTTTTGGAGGTCACTGCGTTTGATTAGGAAAACGACCGAGTAACAATCTCCCCAAATCCAGCCCGCAAGTCGACTGGTATGAAGCTCTAAGAGTACCTCATTGGGGCTATCAGGGCCGTGCGGTGTATATATGTGCCCTTGTGGCGCATGTCCCATTATGCCCAACCCCAATGGAGTTTCGTCTTGCCAGACGTTTTCAAGGCGATTGCACAGTTTGGTCGGAAGTGCGTTAGCATAAGACGTGTATTCTTTGCGGGCATGGTTTGCTAGTCCATCAGAATACCGCTGCCACCATCTTCCGAGCTGTGACCAATCAGGTTGTTTATCAAGTAGCTTTCCTTCATGTAGATTTAGCTCGCAGTAACCGTCATCATCATTGCGAAGATATTGGTAGTCGCAGATGCTGAGGTTTTCTAATTGTTTGATGTACTCCGAAATATGCTCCTCACTAACCTGCCTATCAGCGTGCATGATGCCTTCCAGTTCAAAGAAGTGCTCGAACGTATCTAGCATGGTTAGCCTCTGCCGTTCAAACCATGCCGCATCTTCTGGACGCAGTTTCCTCATAGGTGGGAACCTAATCGTGCTTTTCGTAGCATTTACGACACACTCCGACAGGCAACGCAGAAGTAGTGACTTCGTCTCAATGTCGAACGGATAATAAGCGGTATCTAATAGCGTACCGGAACAATCTCTTTTCGTCACATGAGACGTTGGGACGTCGTGAAGTTCGCTACCCTGTAAGGTCTCGACGATTATTGGCCATCGTGGAAGTAAATATTCACGAGGCTCCTTGAAGTCGTGAATCCTAGTCCATTCTGCATTGTGTGCATCGCTAGCAGAGACTTCAACCAATGGCCCATCAAAGTGGAGAACAGTCGGCTTAGGTGGCCACTTTTCCGGAAGAAAGAATGCAAGCCAACCGGACCGTGGGCCTAGGCCTGACCAAATGCCTTTTGGGATTTCAGATAAATTTATCTGTCCTACAAATACTAACTTTTCACCGTCTTTTTCAGGTACAGCCATGCCTTCTGGGAGGGCCGGTCGTCCGCCGAACCATCCAGTTGACGAGTTGTCGCCAATCGGGATTTGGGGCTTGAGCATTACAGCTGGGCGTGCACTTGCGCGCGCAGAGTCCTTCATGTTCTCGGTGTCTACGTGAAATTCGACAAATTCTTTTGAGAATTTTTGTATTGCCCGCCTGTGTTCTCTCCATTTTTTAAAACCAAAAAACACAGGAATTAAAATAAATACAATTATTGCTACGATTGTAAGCATGCTCATTCCGTATTTCCCTTAAATTACTTTTGGAAACGTGAGAACTAACAACAAACAATTCAAATTGCATTAATTACGACATACCACTCAAGTCCGTTTTGCATAGCCGACCTTGCCTTAGTCTGCAGAGACAATTAGTCGTCACACAAACACCGGTTTAAGTTACGCGCTGGCTCCTGGAAAATCACTGCTGAATTCGCCTAATCAACAGAAGCCTGTTGATTATTTGAGAAAGGGCAAATGGGTTCTCATTATTTTGGCATATTTTCCTGATTTGCTAATGGATTTCAGAGCTTTATTAATTCGTTTCAGGAGCTTGTCTGAATTTTTTTCGACGGCGATGCCAAAGCCCTCGCCATTGATCTGATCGTCATGGGGCAGGGTACCAAGCAGTCGGCAACAATTCTTGCCATCGGCAGTTTGGAGCCAGTCGTTCAGCAAAATCGGATTTCCAACAATCCCGTCCAATTTTCGATTAGCCAAATCGACAAAATAGTCTGCCTCGTTTTCATAAAGTTTGATGTGTGTATCGGGGCGATGGGTGCGAATATATTCTCCATGTGGTGAGGATTTCAGAACACCGAACTGCGCATCCCTTAGATCTTCAATATCCAGACCGGAGAGGATTGAATCTTTTCCCACGACTATCGCACTTGGTGTTTGCAAGTATGGAGCAGAAAAATCAACCAGTTCGCGACGCGGCCTGGTTATATCAACAGATGCAATAACAAAATCCACTTTTTTGCTACGAACTGCAGCCAGAAGATTATTCCACTCATATTTAACCAACGTGCATTTGATTTTCATTGCCTGACACAATGCGCTTGCAATATCGATATCGAAGCCTAAATACTCGCCATCCAGATTTCGATGTGAAAATGGAGGATAAGTGCCATCTATGCCGATGCGATATTCCTTTTTGTCTTTGGGGTATGCCATATTGATATTGAACAGGTTTGAGGAGGCCACTATTGCCAGCAATAGAAAACAGTTTTTCAATTTAGCCCGAACTGACATTCCGCATTCCCGATTGTATTTTGTTATAGCTTTGTGTTGACTGGCAGCCGGAAACCGAACTTGAGGTGAACACCTGGAACCATTCATGGTCATACTGACCAATATTAGACTTCACCATGTTGCAATTGCAACCGGGCTGTTAATCTAAAAGGGTGGAACTTTTTGAACGGATTCTCAGACAACCACCAGACCAAAGACGTTTTGCAGAAAAAACAGCCCGACAAAACATAAAAATCCGGCAACTATCGGGGTAGATATCCAGCCAGTTACGATTTTTCCCAACACTGACCAGCGGATGCCTGTCGCACCCTGCAATATTGAAATGCCAACAATTGCGCCCACTACCGCCTGCGAACTGGATACAGGTACCAGAGGTATGGTTGGCAATCCAATGCCGGAAAGCCATGCTTCAAGACCGCGTGAAGCGAAGGCAAACAATACAATTGAATGGGAAGTCACAGCAATCAGAGCAGCAGTTGGTGACAGGCGCCCAAGGTTTCCGCCAACCGTCATCATTACACCGCGCGAATAGGTAAAGACGCCTAAAGCGATCGCCAGTCCACCGAGAAGAAACAGTTGCTGCGTTGATGTTATCATGAAAGGTCCGACCGCAAGTTCGGGCAAGGGACTGGCGGGAATGAATACGCCGACAACATTGGCGATGTTGTTGGCGCCGAGTGAATAAGCACCAAATGCACCGGCCAATATCAAGGCTACTCTGGTATAGGCATCTGCCATGATCATGTGCAGTTTAATTCTTCTGGAAAAAAATCGAAGCATCTTGAACAGGCCAATCGCGATAACCGCAGACAGTACCGGACATATTATCCAGGTACTCAGGATTTTTGTTAAGGTAGCTATATCGGTTGGATTTCCTGAAAACAGATTCCAGCCTACAATAGCCCCGACGATCGCCTGGGACGTGGACACCGGCAACCCGGACTTGGTCATTGTATAAACTGCAACTGCGGCAGATAAAGCTGTCATGAAGGCACCGGGCAAAGCTGAAATCGCCCCCAGTTTCCCAAGTGTATGCGATGCACCTGCGCCGGAAATCAGAGCCCCCAATATGACAAAAACCGAACAGATGATGGCGGCTGTGCGCCACTTGACCATTTTTGTGCCAACGGCTGTACCAAAAACATTGGCAGCATCATTGGAGCCCAACGCCCAGCCCAAAAACAACCCACTGGTCAGGAACAACAAAACAAGTATGTCCATTCAGCTAAACCAGTCTTTTGATAGCATAAATTGCCAGTCGGTCGGCCACATCCTCAGCCAGATCAGCAATTGAATCGATCTGTTCAACAAATTCGCGCAAGTGCAATTTGCGCGCAAGATCCAATTTAGAACCAAATATTTTCTTCTTTAATTCGGTGCTGATTACATCGGCTTCTCTTTCGTAGAGCATGACCTTGTGATTATAGGCGGGAACGTCATGAGGACTACGGAAAAAGGCTCTTGCGCCCAGCCCCAGTTCATCGACGGCCTTCACCACCATGCTGGCGAGTTTCTTGTAGCCGTCTCTGAATTCTCCGGGAATATCAGGTTGTTCAATATTAAAGGCCCATAGAGAACCTTCAAACTGTGAAAGTAACTGGTCTGCAGTTTCAATCAATCCAAGCACGTCACCGCGCGAATCCGGGATGAGGGTATTTGTATATAATCGTTGCTCAATTTCCCGACGTAAATCGTCTGCTTCCGATTCAAGTGAGTTGACCCGTTCCAGTCTCCTTTGAAACTCCTCGTTCATACCCTCCTTCAGATAAACACGAACAGCCAAGCGGTAAACCACAGCAGCTTCAGATAGTTTGTCAAAAAACCCGTCTATTTTTTGTTCAAGTTCTTTCGTTCTGCGGAGCAGATGTAAATTTGTCTTCATGTATATTGCCTGCGTGTTTTTGTTTTTATCGGGGTATTTGGTCCGGCTTTGTTCGACATGCCGATTCGAACACAGTTGTATATTTTATTTATCAATGGCAGTCGAGTAATTTTGGAATATTTGTAATATTACTTAACACAGTATCTTTGCCCGAGAGGGATCATAGGCTGAACCCGTGATCAGTTTGGCTGAACTTGTTTTGCCAAAAGCCTCGACCTTGATATTTTGTGTTTTTTCCATGCAGTTTACCGGGAGATACCCGAGAACAAGGCTTTTCCCAACAGAATAGCCGAAATTTCCACTGGTTGTTTGCGCTATGGATTTGCCGTCGATGATAATTGCTTCGCCGCCGAATACCGGTAATGGTTCATCCAGTGACAAGCAGACAAGCTTTTTCGACGGGCCTTCATTTTTGATGATTTCGAGGCTTCTCCGTCCAACAAAATCGCCCTTGTTCCAATCAATCAGAAATTGTAATCCTGCTTCAAACGGATTGTAATCGGGAGTGATATCCACCCCCCATGCTAGGTAACCTTTTTCCAGGCGTAGACTGTCAATGGCATGGTATCCAATATTTATGATGCCTGGTGATTCGCCTGCCTGTTGCAGCTGTTCATAGGCATACTGCATATATTCAGCTGGAATATAGAGTTCCCAACCCAACTCCCCGATATAAGTTACCCTGTAGGCCATGGCGGGAGCAAAGCCTATATTCAGGTTTTTTGTGCTCATGAACGGGAATGCCTGGTTACTGATATCTTCGTCACAAACCTGCTGCAATATGTCCCGTGAAAGCGGACCGGCAATATTGATAACACCATATGCTGATGTGATGTCGCGGATCTGAACACAATCCGCTGGATCGTTTCCCTGATTTTCAAGCGTGGATATTTGTCCCTGGAATTTTTTCAATACCTGATTGATCCAGTGTAGATCCCTGACGCCCAGTGCAGAGCCCGTGATCAACCAGAAACAATCAACATCGCGCCTGATAATTGTTACATCTGCTTCAATGCCGCCCTGTTCGTTGCATAATTGCGTATAGGTTGCGCCACCTACGGGTTTGTCGATGTTGGCGACCGCCAGATATTGCAGAAAAGCACAGGCTTTGCTGCCGCTGATCTCAAATTTGGTGAAAGATGTCATGTCGATCAATACAGCACCATTGCGCGCTGCCAGATGTTCTCGACCCACCGTCTCTTTTTGAACACTGCGTTCGAAAGAATGGGTTTCAATTTGTGGAATATTTGAATGGGCAAACCAATTGGCCCGCTCCCAACCAAATTTCGATCCAAAAACTGCTCCTTGTTGTTTTAGTAGAGCGTATAATGGGCTTCGACGAATTCCTCTTGCCGATTGCAATTCTTCACCTGGCCAACTGACAGAATAATATTTGGAATAACTTTCTACTGCACGCTCATGCAGGAACTTTTGCCCGGCCTGCAATTTTCCAAACCGCCTTATATCAAATGCCCAAAGGTCAAGCCCGGGATCATCATGCAAGATCCAGTTGGATGCAGCTTTCCCGGCACCGCCCGATGCCGCTATCCCGGAGGTGAAGGCACAGGCGGCAAAAAAATTATCAACGTCTGGAACCGGGCCCATTATTGGTTCACCATCAGGTGAAATTGGAATCGGGCCATTGATGATGGTACGAATGCCCAATTCTTCAAGTATCGGAATTCGTTGCATGGCAGGCAGCAAAAACTCTTCCAGCCTGTCCATATTGCCATCAAACAAATGATTGCTGTTTTTCCACGGAAAACCATTTATCGGATTGACTTTAAGCGTTTGTTTTTCCCACCCGCCGATAGCCAGAGCGCCAGGCTCGGGTTTGACATAATACCCGCCATCAGGATCACGCATTGCAGGAAGGTTGTCTGGAATCCGGCTGGATTTTTCAGTTACAAGATATTGATGCTCAACCACCGCAGCCGGGATATTTACTCCGGCCATCCAACCTACCTGGCGCGCCCAGAGACCGGCTGCATTGACGACGGTCTCAACTTCAATGGTGCCATGATCAGTCACAACATGGGTAATATGATTTTTTTTACGTAATAATTCAGTGACCATTACACCTTCAAATATCTGGCCGCCATTGGATCTGAATCCTTTGGCATAGGCTTGGGTGAGAGAATTGGGGTCAATGTGTCCATCATCGGGAATAAATGCGGCTCCAATCAGGTCGTCAGTCTCAATCAGCGGGTATAAATCTTTTGCCTCTGACGGGGTCAGCATATTCATTTCAAATCCGATTGCCCGGGCGGACGAATAGGATTTAAGCAGTTCCTGCCACCGCTCACTGGTTTGCGCGATGCGAAGGCTGCCAACTTTGCACCAGGAGGGGTTTTGACCGGTCTCAGCCTCCAGCGTGTCAAAAAGTTTAACGCTGTCATTCATCAGGCTCATCAGATTTTGTTGGGAGCGAAATTGTCCAACCAGACCGGCTGCGTGCCACGTGGCACCCTCCGTCAGTCTGGTTTTTTCCAGTAAAACCACATCCTTTTCACCGGAACGGGCCAGATGGAAAGCGATGCTTGTTCCAATTACACCGCCGCCAATGATAACAATGCGTTTTTTCGCAGGAAATATTTTTTTCATGTTTGATTATAGCTAACTTATGAAAGTAATTGATTTATTTAAGTTTTAGTAATTTTTCTTCGCCTATTTACACGCCGGCTTCGTATCGGACTATCATTATTGATGTCAGTCCGCATCCAACCTTTTTGCAGTAGTGAATCTCCAGCTACCAGCCCTTTGAATTCTGCTCTGACCTGTTCGTCAGTTTTAGAATCCAGGGCTGCCAAATTTGGTGTGCTGAGAATATCTCGTGCCTTGTTCATTGCTCGCTGATGGATGGTGGAGGATCCTTCCATTTCCCATTTTTCGCGTAAGTTCCTGTCCGCCAGTTCCGGCATGAAGGTTGCATCATGCATGCGTTCAAGCGTAGCTGGATTGGCGGCAAACATGCCGCCGGGTCCTGTATTTTTGATTTCCTGGAGTGAAACTGCCTGTTTGGAAAATCCAAATCCCTCTCGTACTTTCTTAATCATCAGCGCGATTTCGTTATCGATTACCGCCTGGCCGAAATCAAAAGACATCAAAGCGTCCTGAAGTCCGCCCGTCACAATGAAATCGGCACCGGACATTGCACCCATTAACGGTGACATACCTTTTTCAAATCCCGCCTGTGCATCAGCAATTTTCGAGTTGGTCAGGCCAAGATAACCACCGGCAGGTACATCATAGAACCTCGCCATTTGACAAACGGCACTGTTCATCATGCCAATTTCTATCGCGCCAGGCGCGTAGGCACCATCACGCATATCTGCGAATACCGGCAAAAAATTGTAAATCTGTGCTGTGCCTTGCTTCGACATCTGCACCAAAACTGCAGCGGCAAGCCATTCGGCATTCATAATGGTAAGCATGCCGGCCAGCGATAGCGGCGTTGACAATCCTCCCATTGGCGCAACGGTTCCATATGCCGTAATGCCGTTTTCGGCAAAATACATCATCGTCTCGGTACTATCGAAATCCATGGTAAGTGGAGAAACGATGGAGCAATAGCCAAAATTGATGAACGGGCGCTGCCAGAAGGCTTCCCTGGACCCGGCCATCAGTTCGCCTAGCCGGATAACCTGTTTTGCTTCCTTAATATTGTACACGGAGGTGCGAACCGGCTTAAGACAGTTTTTCAAGGCAGCGTAAAAGCGGGTCAATGAAAACTGGTCTTTGGGTGCATCTTCGGCAAGAGTGGATATGGAAAATAAATCAAATCCTGGCAATTCGTTCACCAGATGTGCAATGCGGGCAATATCGTGAGAAGTAGCCCGTCGGGCTTTCCCGCTTACCGGATCAACGATATCGGGTGCCGAACTCGCCGTTGCAATGACCGGGAGCCTGCGGGGAAATGTTACGTCAAATTTGGGATTGCGACCGCGCAAGGTAATCGTCGGGGGAATCAGTGCACGATATTTTTCAACAATATCAGCCGGAATGCGAACGACATGCGAATCGAAATTCACTTTCGCCCCATGTTCGGCAAATCTCTTTCTGGCTTTTTCATTGCGAACCAGCAGGCCCGTTTCTTCAAGAATTTCCAGTGAGGCCTGGTGTACGTAATCGATTTCATCATCTTTGAGATATGAAAAGAAATTCAATTTGCATTACCTTGCGCAATGTCCGGGAGTGCTTGTCGTCAAATCCCGCACGGTTTCAGAGCCACCAGAGATTTTATCCAGATGGCCCCCTTGTTACAAACAATTTAAACTGCCATGTTGCATAAGTAAAACTTATACAATGCCACGATGCTGGCACATGTTGGAATGAAAGTCAGGCAATGAGAAGGCCGCGTCTAAACGTCCTGAGAACATTTGAAGCAGCGGGCAGGTTATTGAGTTTTTCCCGCGCAGCTGATGAATTGAGCATCACTCAAGCTGCAGTGAGCCAGCAAATACGTCAATTGGAAGCCTATCTGGATGCGGATCTGTTTATCCGTAATCACCGGCAGTTAACACTCACTTATACCGGTGTGGCTTATCTGGATGCAGTACATGAAGCGCTTGACCGTCTGGATACGATCACTGATCAATTGTTTCCCGACCGATCAGCACAATTGGTAACTCTCAGGTGTACATCAAGCGTTGCAACCTTGTGGCTTGCACCGCAGTTGGGCTCTTTCCACACACTTCATCCACAAATCGACCTGCGTATCCGCACAATGGATCGTGACCTGGAAGACAATTTTTCCCAGGGCAGCAGGCAGGAAATAATCGTGCTGAGTGAAAATTCCACAGCAAGCGGCGCCTCCAAGCTGTTGGATATCACCATAACCCCGGTTTGCTCTCCTGACATGATAAATGACAATATCTGGCCCAAAACACCTGGCGAACTACTTGATTTTGAACTGGTCCATGTTGTTGGGTATAAGGATGACTGGCACCGGTGGTTCCGGAATTTTCAGACCAATGAAATTGCCATACCGGGCAGGTTGTCGGTGGACAGTTCAATGTTTGCCCTTGAAGCGGCACTTCGCGGGGAGGGTATCATGTTGGGCAGGCGTCCATTCATCGACAAATATCTGGTTTCGGGAGATCTGGTCGAGGTTTTTAGCGACCCGTTTCATCTGCATGCCAGCTATTATATCCAGCAAAATCAGAATGCCAGAAATTCCAGCGTTATCATAAATGTGGTGAACTGGCTGAAAGGTCTGGCAGCGCAGCAGATAGAAATCCGGGCTGAATAATCAGCACATTTGATGAAATATGAAACGTTTGGCCGAATTGAAATTGATTACCTGCAAGGCGAATTGCTCACAAGTCGTTCGCATACAATGCGTTGAGGTAGTGGTTTCGGCAATCAGGGTACTGGAATGTGCAAACCTGACCTGTCGTCAATACCGGACACTTTAACCAATCTTCTTTTCCACAAGAAGCATGATCGTACTTTTCTGGCCTCGAAGGTCGGCCAGAGCCGAACCCAGAAACAGCGTCGCACCGAACGCTTCGAACATTTCCTCGATATGCACGATAATATCGTAGATGTAATCGTTACCCCAGCGACTGGCCGTATAACCGCCAAGCGCGTCAAGACCGATAGCGCCAATGAAAAAGAATGCGGTGCCGGAAATCATCAATCTGCCCGGCACCTGATCGGCCGTAGTCATCAACGGGGTCAAGGCCGCAACGCATATCGCGCCGATTACAACACCGGGAATAATCCATGCATGGCTGGAGAGACCTTTCTCACCAACCACGATTTCCCCGATGAATTCTGTGCGTTCGTGTATCTGGACAAAGTCATCGAAGGAGAGTGCGGCGATGATAATGGCGCTTATGAGCCAGTACTGTCCATATCGTTCACCGCCGAAATAACGCACACCGGCGCATGCCATGTGGGCAAGTGCTGCATATGAAAGGACCAGCACATTCGCCCAGGTCCACAAGTTTACCTCGGTTTCAACATCCAGTAAATTGACGATGAAGGCAGGCATTGGAATCACGCGGGTAAAGGCGCTTAAGGTAACCAGCAACAAAAACGCGCTGGCAAGAACCATTATTATCAGCTGCTCGGGCGCCACCGGGCTCAAGCGATCAACAGTCAATCTGGTATTTCTGGCAGGGGGCAAGGACATGAAACCAACCATAGTCTAATTCTCTTGCATAATGAAGAGAATGATATTGACGGCTCCTGGATAATCGGAGAGTCTGAACAACAGCACCCATTTGTCGCTTGCAAAGGACGTTCCAATGAACCCCAAATCAGAATATCATGATCCTTTGCTTCAACCGTTCCAGCTCAAGCACCTGACACTTCGCAACCGCATCATATCCACCAGCCACGCTTGTGGACTGGAGGAAAGCGGCCTGCCGCTGGATCGTTATCAGACCTACCATGAAGAAAAAGCCAGAGGGGGAATCGCTTTATCCATGTTCGGTGGTTCGTCGAATGTATCGATCGATTCACCATCAATGTTTCAACAACTTGATGTCGGTGTTGATGAAATAATTCCGCACCTTCAGTCTTTTTCCAGACGCATGCATACGCATGGTGCAGCGCTGATGTGCCAGATCACCCACCTTGGAAGACGTGGAGGGAGTAATATGGGCGCCTGTTTGCCGACCATCGCACCATCTGTTGTCCGCGAAACGTTGCACCGTAGTATTCCCAAGGAAATCGACGACCACGATATCTCTCGTGTCGTCGGCGATTTTGCTCAGGCCGCCAGGCGTTGCAAGGAGGGCGGACTGGACGGGATTGAGACGCTTGCCGGGGCTCATTTGATCGGTCAGTTCCTGTCACCAGCAACCAATCGGCGCGTTGATCATTACGGAGGATCGCTGGAAAACCGATGCCGTTTTGGCCTTGAGGTGTTTGAGGCAATCCGCCGAGAGGTGGGCGATGACTTTTTGGTTGGTTTCAGGTTTGTTGTGGACGAGGGGCACGAAGCCGGACTTGATTTCGAAGAGTGTCTGAAGATTGCCGGAGTATTCGAACGTTCCGGCACTCTCGACTTTTTCAACGCAATATATGGACGTATGGACACGGCCATCGGGCTTGCTGTCGACAATATGCCGGGAATGGCATCCCCGATGGCGCCATGGCTGGAAAAGGCCGGTGCGTTCAGGAACGAAACAGGCCTGCCGGTGTTTCATGCCGCGCGAATTTCCGATGTTGCGACAGCGCGCCATGCTATTGGTGAGGGATTGATTGATCTGGTCGGCATGACAAGGGCCCAGATTGCCGACCCGCATCTGGTTGAAAAGCTTGCCGCTGCCGAGGAAATCCGCATTCGCCCCTGTGTCGGTGCAACGCACTGCATGAGTGATCAGCGCCCGTCTTGTATTCACAATCCGGCAACGGGCCAGGAACGTGTGCTCGATCAGATTATTTCACCTGCTGTCGTTTGCCGCCGTGTAGTTGTGGTTGGTGCTGGCCCGGCTGGCCTTGAGGCGGCGCGTGTTTGCGGTGAGCGGGGTCACATAGTGACTGTTCTGGATGCGGCATCGCGGCCGGGCGGGCAGATCTTGCTTGCAGCGAATGCCTCATGGCGCAAGGATTTGATCGGCATTGTCGACTGGCGTGTGGCAGAACTGGAGCGCCTGGGTGTTGAACTTCAACTGAACGTATTTGCCGACGCCGATCTGGTAATGAGCTTTGCTCCGGACCTTGTCATCATCGCCACAGGTGGGACACCCAACCTCTCCTGGTTGCCGGGCCACGAACACCTGACGAGCGCCTGGGACATTCTCGGAGGCACCGTTTCACCAGGTGATGATGTGCTGGTCATTGATGGCACCGGCCGCCATGTTGCCTTGAGTGCAGCAGAGAAATGCCAGCGGCATGGTTCCAACGTACAATTCGCAACCATTGATGAAGGCCTGGCGCTTGATCAGACCTATGCCGAACGGGTGATCTGGCGCAAATGGGTTCATGAAATAGGGTTGCCGGTTTATTATGAAGAAAATCCGGTCGCAATAAGTGCCGAAAACAACGCGTTGACAGTAACGCTGCAAAATGAGCTGACTGGAAAAAATACCGGGATTCGAACCAGCCAGGTTATCTATGACTACGGCACTATTCCCGCTGCGGATATCTATTTTGAACTCCGGCAACAGTCCAGAAATCAGGGAATAACCGATCTGAATGCGTGGGTTAACGCACAGGCGCAACCTTTCAGCCAAACACCCGACAAGGCGTCAGGAAATTTCGAGCTGCACCGCATCGGCGATGCCGTATCAAGCCGCGATATCCACGCAGCAGTGACAGATGCGTTGCGCCTGTGCCAGTCTTGTTAGAGCAGATATTTAAAATGACGTTTTTGCGGAAATGATCTCGAGTAATTGACCGGATATTCCTGCAAGCTTTTCAATGAGCCTGAGTAATTTTGTTGAACCTGTTTTATTCGCCAAGGAATTGCCACTGTCATGCGTCTAATAGACTGACATGTACATGCAGACAGATGACAATGAACTGGCAACAAGGGCCGGGAGCGGGGATGCTGCGGCATTCGAAACGCTGCTGGAGCGTCACTATGACACTATTTTCCGCATTGCCTTGCGGTTTTCCGGCATACGCGAAGATGCCGAAGATCTGACCCAGGATATCTGTGCGTCGCTGCCGGGCAAATTGCGTTCATTCATGAATCAGGCAAAGTTCACCACCTGGCTTTACCGGGTTGTAGTGAACAGCGCGCACGACATGGCGCGAAAACATTCAACCGCCCTTCGCCTGAACAGGGACTACAGTGAAGTGCTTGATCTGAGACGCGGCGCACAAGCCGATGCCGCCAGAGAACAGGCGTGGCTTTATGAGACCCTGCATGAAGTTGGTGAAGATTTGCGCGAGACGGCAATTCTGGTTCTGGCGGAAGGATTAAGCCATGGTGAAGCGGCCGAGGTTCTGGAAATAAAGGAATCCACCGTGTCATGGCGAATGCATGAACTGCGAAAGAAACTGAAAGCGATTGCGGATCAGGAATCATGAGTAACGAATTTGACAGATTAAAGCAGGCATTCCGGTCACAGGAAAAAATCTCCGCGCGTAAAAATATGCGCAAATCGGCAATTAACACCGCAATGAAGCAGTTTGAGAAAGAAAATTCTGCGAAAAAATCAATGCCCGCCCAAGGATTTGGAATTGGCAACCGTCTTAGAGAGCAAGGCAACATGTTGTTGCAAGCGATCAACAGGAGACGCGTTATGAATTTTGTACATCCCCATTTCAAACATATGCTGGCCGGTAGTGTAAGCGTTGCGGTATTGGCCTTTGCCATTGTCAATATCGATCAGATCATCCCCGACATAGCCACACCACCGCCGAAGACGGTGCAAAACAAAAATGCACCGGTTTCGCAGACTGCCGAATTTGACGAGGCAAAACGAAGCCCTGAAGGGATTGGAAGGCTGCGACAGGATGGCGAGGCACTACCGAAAGATAGTTCACCATCTTCAGATAAACCGGCTAAATTGCAGAAAAATGAGGCTGAAGTGGCCTTGCTGGATTCAGCAGCAAGTCAGGCTGATGTGCCGGAACCATCCCCGCCTGTGGCACTGTCAAATGATCAGCGTATCCTCAGACTGATGGCGCCAGCACCCAGGAAAATGGCTGGCGAACTTGCGCGCTCGAAAACAAAGTCACGCCAAATGCATAGCAACAAAGGGGTAGTGGCCTACCAATCCGTGCAAAATGGTTTAGTTAAAAAAGGCGATGATGTAACAAATTCAGGCCATTATCAGGATCAGGGCCGGGACAAATTTACCGAAATCACTCCCAATCCGACAAAACTGGTAAGCGAAAACCCAGTCTCAACTTTTTCCGTTGATGTTGATACAGCCTCTTATGCATTTGTGCGTTCTTCCTTAAATCGTGGTGTTTTACCGCAAATGAATGCAGTTCGAATTGAAGAACTGATCAACTATTTCGATTATGCCTACAAAGCGCCGGAAAACCGGGCCGAGCCCTTCAGCACCAATGTCTCGATAATGCCGACGCCATGGAATGCCCGCACAAAACTGATGCGCATCGGTATCAAGGGGTATGATTTGCCGATATCCCAGTCCCCGCACGCAAATCTGGTTTTTCTGATTGATACATCGGGTTCAATGAATTCACCCGACAAACTCCCGCTATTGCGAAACTCGTTTAAACTGCTTCTGGCCTCGCTCAAGCCGGATGATACGGTGGCCATTGTTACCTATGCAGGCAGTGCCGGCACGGTGCTTGAACCGACAAAGGTCGCCGATAAAAACAAGATATTGTCAGCGCTGGACCGCCTTAATTCTCGCGGCTCGACTGCCGGTGCTGAAGGGATCCGCCGGGCCTACCAGCTTGCCGAACAACAGATGGATAAAAATGGTGTCAATCGTGTGATTCTGGCGACAGATGGCGATTTCAATGTTGGCATCACCAATCC
>JAAEMP010000041.1 GCA_024225445.1 Hyphomicrobiales bacterium
ACCCGTAGCGAGATGGGCCGTGATGCCCTCCAGGCGGGATGAAGCTGTAGCGGGTAATGGCCGCTCAAGGGCATCATTTAACTGAATCCGTCTATCGTTCTGGTCGAGTTGCGACAAACACCCAGGGTCTTGAGAGGGCTCCAAGCAGCCGTTCGACAAATTTCAAATAGTAATGGGTCAAGGCCAGCATGCGTTGCAAACAGTTATTGCGACACAACTTAGTGGCGTGCATTTCGGATGGCAAGATCGACCAAATCATTAGCAATCGCCAGTCTGCGTGATGCTGAATTTCGCTCGGCCGTTGAGGCACGATCTGGATGATGTTCAAATGCAAATTTTCGGCGCAAGCGATTGAGCTCTTTGATGGACAGATTCCGCCTGAGGTTAGCTTTTAGCTGGGCCAGAGGCATTGGTCGCGCCGGTTGAGCTGGAACGGGCATGCTGTCCTCAACATCATCATTGTCGGCATATGCGCTGTGTGCCTTCGTCCACCTATTGCCAATTCCAGTATTCTTCGAACATGGCAACGCGAAAACCAAAGCCGACATGGCATCGAACCGTTTCAGGTTGAAAGCAGAATTGCCAACTTCCCATGGATCCTCGCTCGCTTCAGGTTTGTCGAGCAGTTCTTTGAATGCGTTGGCCTGCACTTATTATCCGCCACTGGATTTCCGTCATATGGCAGTCTAGTTGGCATGAGTTAACTAACCGTTCTCGTGTTCTTACAAGATATGATGAGGATTATTCTTCGTCGTTGATGTGGGTGTTTCAACCTCCCAATCACACGCCTAAACCGCTGTCTTAAAAGGGCTCTAGACATCAATACCCTCAGTAACAGTGTTAAATCAGTCCGTCGCCAATATCGGCAATGCGGATAATGCAGCAGCAACAATCAGCAACTTGCCCACTAAAAACGGGATATCAAGAATGATAATCGCTGAGGTCTTCTGGTGCATGTAGCAGTGTGCCATCGTATTTCATTAGTTCGTCATTAATTTGAAGCCAGGGCAACTTGCTTTGGTAGTTTACATGGAATGTCGGTTCAAAGCCCTGAGGGTTATTCATCGAGGCCGCATACAGATGCATCCCTCCTGCATAGTGATCAGCTTCAAATCCCATTGGTGAGCCACAATTATCGCAGAAATGGCGATATACGCCTTTTGAACTTTCAAAGGTTTTTGGTGCGTCTCCTAGCCATTTGAAGTTCCTGATTGGTACGCCAAGCCATGCGACGAGCGGCGCAGCGCAATTGCGGCGACAGTCATCGCAATGACAGTAGCAGGCCCAGGTAACCTCACCGACAAATTCCCACCGCGTCTTTTTGCAGAGACAATGGCCGCGTGTCGTCATATGGCCCTCCGGTTATCTCATCCAATGGCCGATAAATGAGATTGTGGTATCGGTTCCACCTGTCCCGCAGCATTTGCACACTTCTTGCAAGTTTGCAAACGTGAGGTGAGTATATCATATCGCGAAAGTGACACAGTCTGGAGTTTGCTACATTTCTTTATCTATCCGCATCTGCCATATAATCAAATGGTTTTTGATTTGCTCTAACCAGGGCCATGGGTGCTGGAGTACAACTTGTCGAGCCACAGCAGGATTATCAATAGTCCACGCCAGCCAGATATAATCCACATGATGGCGCTACCGGGCCGCATTGCTTTCGATCTTTTGATTGAAGCGCAAAGGCCACGTCCTGCCTTGTCCATTTACCGTCACCGACCATTTTCAATGTGCCAACCAGGGAACGCACCTGATTATGCAGGAATGAACGTGAGGAGGCGGTAATTTCGATTTCCTCTGCATGGCGTTTTACATCAAGCACATCGAGTGTTTTTACCGGCGATTTGGCCTGACAGTTTACCGAGCGAAACGTAGTGAAGTCATGATGGCCGACCAGCACTTGTGCCGCTTCATGCATGGCATCGGCATCGAGAGGAAAACGCACCCACCAGGCCCGGGTTCTGTCCAATGTCAACGGTGCCTGGCGATTGATGATACGGTAAAGATAGGAACGTCTGGTCGCCGAAAACCGGGCATCAAAATCATCGGCAACCTCCTGACAATTGGTAACCGCAATCAGATCGCCTTGCTGGCGCAAGATGCCATTGGTTGCTTCAATGATCTTCTGCGGAGTCCATTTTTTTTGCAGATCAAAGTGAGCCACCTGGGCTAAGGCATGCACACCGGTATCAGTGCGACCGGCACCAAACAAACTGACTTTGTGCTGACAGAAATGCTGCAACGCCTGTTCAATTGATTGCTGCACAGAAGGATGGCCGTCCTGACGCTGCCAACCGCAATAGGGTGTACCATCATATTCGATATCTATCCTGTAGCGCCCCATCAGCTGAGTACCAAACCGGTTTCAACCGAATTGCCGCGCAGAAAACCGGCAAGATCACCGGGCTGTTTGCCTGCCTTTTGTAAGCGAACCGGACGAATTGCGCCCTCCCCACAGGCGATGGTCAATTGCTCATCGAGAATTTCCCCAGGGTTGCCGTTTTGATCCACTACACTGGCGCCCAGGATTTTGACACGGGTGGGTTTCCCAGCCAGGGGGATCTCGCACCAGGCACCTGGAAATGGTGACATCGCCCGAATATGGTTGTGCACGTGGTCTGCCAGCCTTCTCCAGTTTATACGGGATTCCGATTTTTCCAGTTTTTTTGCGTAAGTTACTCCCTCGGTCGATTGAGGCAGAAAATTTGCCCGTCCTGATTCCAGTTCAGCCATTGCGCAGACCATCAATTCACCGGTAAGGCAGGAAAGCTGGTCATGCAATTGGCCGGCTGTCATCTGAGCGGTAATCGGCACTTTCCCGGTCATCATCACCGGTCCGGTATCAAGCCCTGCTTCCATTTGCATGATCATCACCCCGGTCTCCTTGTCACCGGCTTCAATCGCCCGCTGAATGGGTGCAGCACCGCGCCAGCGCGGCAGCAACGAAGCATGGCCGTTAAAACAGCCCAGACGCGGTGCATCCAGAATTACCTGCGGAAGAATCAATCCGTAAGCGACAACCACGGCAATATCAGCCTCATGACTGGCAAATTCAGCCTGTTGCGGGTCACCCCTGAAAGATTTGGGGGTAAATATTTTGAAACCGGCTTCTTCGGCCTTGATATGGACGGGTGATTTTTTCTCGGCCATTCCACGTCCGCCGAGGCTTGGTGGCTGGCTATAAACGGCAACGATCTCATGACCGGCTTCGGCCAATGCGGATAATGTCGGTACAGCATATTCCGGCGTACCCATGAATATTATACGGAGTGACATGAATTTGCCTGTCCAGTTGGGGCACTTCCGGTTTTATCCGAAAGATAAAACCAATCTCACCCCACCATACGATTATTTCTGGCGGACTGTTTGGCTATTTTTGTGAATTTTTTTACCACCATATCCCGCTTCAGTTTGGAAATATGATCGATGAACAATGTTCCCTCCAGATGGTCGATCTCATGCTGGATACAGGTTGCCAGAATATTATCTGCATCCAGAGTCTGCTGTTTGCCATCGCGGTCCAGATATTTGATCCTGCAAAATGCCGGACGCTCCACATCAGCATAAAATTCGGGGATAGACAGGCAACCTTCCTCATAAATCGAGCGTTCATCAGACTGGCTGACAATCTCGGGATTGATCAGGAATATCGGATTGGGCTCCGGAGCAATTTCTTCCTCGTCTTCTGCCGGTTCGCCATTTTCCCCTTCATCATCCTGCATTTTTTCATCATTGATACGCCGTTGCGCCACATCGACGGTAACGATGCGCAGGGGTATGCCAAGCTGGATGGCGGCCAGTCCGATGCCTGGTGCATCATACATCGTCTCCAGCATATCGTTGAGCAATGTGCGCATTTCATCATCGATGCGCTCTACCGGTTTGGAAACTTCACGTAAGACCGGGTCCGGGATGGTGATGATTGGTTTAATGGTCATGGGGTCTGTTGTCTTGATCTAGTACTAAAGAAAATTGAGTAATTACAGTAGCAGGACATATGGAATGCCCGGGGCCACGTCAAGATGACAGAGCGGTAATCTCAACAATATTCCTGTTTTGTTCTTATCAATTGAAATGGAATCAGATAGGGTGGGCTAATGGACAGAACAGTTTTCGACTTTGATGGGTTTTTTGCCCGTGACATCATGCATTTTGGCAATCGGGTGATTACGCTGGGAGATATCACAATTGCCATCGCCGGGCTGCTGATTATTTTGATGGTCTGGCGGATCATTTCCGGATGGCAGAATGCCAAACGGCGCGCAGCAAATGAAGCGGCGGCGATCGAGCGGGCGCGCGAGGCGGAAGCGCGCATGGCAGAACTGGTGGCCAGCCAGAATGAACTGACCGGGCGCATGCAAACCATGAGCGAGATCTTTTCCACCCGTCAGGGGGATATGATGCGTTCGGTCAACGAGCGGCTGGAAAGCATGGGCGGAAGAATTGGCGATTCGATCAGCCAGACGACAAAAAACACCCAGGAAAGCCTGGGGAAATTGCAGGAACGGCTGGCGGTAATCGACAAGGCGCAAAACAATATTACCGCCCTTTCATCGCAAGTGGTCGAATTGCAGCATATTCTCAGCAACAAACAGACCAGAGGTGCCTTCGGCGAAGGACGCATGCAAGCCATTGTCAGCGATGGGCTGCCGATGGGGGCTTATGAATTTCAGGCCACCCTGAGCAACTCAAACCGGCCTGACTGCCTGATTTTCATGCCCAATGATACGCCTTCCCTGGTGATCGATGCGAAATTTCCGCTGGAAGCGTGGAATGCCATTCGCAATTCCGGCAAACAAGAGGAAATCAAAGCAGCAGCCAGCCAGTTTCGACGGGATGTGGAGTATCACATCAAGGCTATTTCAGACAAATACCTGATTCCCGGTGAAACCCAGGAAACCGCTTTCATGTTTGTGCCGTCTGAATCGGTATTTGCCGAAATTCATGAAAACTTCGAACAGCTGGTGCAAAAAGCCCATCGCGCACGCGTCATTATCGTTTCCCCGTCTTTGCTGATGTTGTCAATCCAGGTTATCCAGTCGGTGCTGAAAGACACCCGCATGCGCGAACAGGCACACCTGATTCAGGACGAAATCATCAGGCTGGCCGAGGACCTTGGCCGCATGGATGAACGGGTGCGCAAACTCGACACGCATTTCAGACAGGCACAAAAAGATGTTGAAATGATTTTGACCTCATCAACCAAAATCAGCAAACGTGGCACGCGCATTGTCGATCTGGATTTTGAAGACGGGAAAAATGTTGAGCTGGAAAAGGTGCAACTGAAAGCGGTTGAGTGAAACTGGTTGAGGAACCTCAAGTTCGCCGAATGCCAAGCTTCGATTGGCGTGGGCATGGAACACTCTCCTCAACTTTTCGAGACCATAAATTCCGGATCAACCGGCACCTGCATGGCGTTTGAAAGATGATTGGTCTTGGCTGCCAATGATACGATCTTCAAGACCTCAGCGTGTTGGGAAGTGGTCATGCCCCTGGCTCGCGCAGCTGCTGAATGTGAGTGTATACAATATTCGCAATTATTGATGATCGACACGGCTAAATAGATCAGCTCTTTGGTTAGCGGGTCCAGATCAGATGGGGTGGCCATCACCGCCTTGACTTCTTCCCAGGTACGCTCCAGCAAATCTTCGTCGAATGCGAGATAGTGCCAGATGTTGTTGATGAAATCCGAATTTCTGGTGGCGCGGATATCATCATATACCGCCTTGACGCGTGGGTTGCTCTCTGGATCTGCGCGTGGTGATACTGTCGGCATCTGTTTCTCCTGAATACTACTTTCAAATCACATTTATATACGAAATAAATATAAAATGCGGCCCTGAAAGACTTTTTCAGAGCCGCTATTATAGTTTGTTATATCATGGCAAAGATACGGGACGGCCCACCTGTTCCGCCCTTGTGCTTGGGAGCTCCAACGACCAGTGTTGCTCCACTTGCCGGCACTTTGTCCAGGCTGGCAAGGTTCTCGATACCAAAGCGACCTGTTGGCAGCCATGCATAATGGGTTGCAAAATCAGCGGACATTCCATGGTCAAGAGAAAGCGTATCCACCGCAATTGAAGTGGCGCCAGTCTCCTCGATCAGCATTTTAGCCGCCTCCACATGGAAGCCCGGATAGTGTTGTGCCTTACCATCATAATTGCGAAACCCGTCAGTATCGACTTTGGAAGCCCATCCTGAATGCATGGCGACACATGCATTCGCGGGAATGTCACCATGCTTTGCAATCCAGGCCCTGACATCATCAGGCGTCACCTGTGCATCCGCGCTATCGGCTGCACGAGAGGCGATATCAATTACGCACAGCGGCGCAATAAGGTTCTCAACCGAAATTTCATCAACGGAATTTCCATCGGCGGAGAAGTGCAGTGGCGCATCTACATGGGTTCCTGTGTGTTCATTCACCGTGTACTGGAACAAATTAAAGTGATGCTCAGCAAAATTGAATTTTTGCTCCTTCGAAAACTGGCTTTCACCGAAATAGGTCGGAAAATCTTCGTGAATTGTATGAGTCATGTCTTCAACTCGCTGATGTCCCGCCGCCATTGCCGCTGGAGCGCTGATACTTGCACCCGCAACAGCACTCAATCCCGCCATCGCAGTCCCCTTGAAAAAAGAACGCCTTGAAAGCATCTTGTCTTTCACCAAGTTCATTACACAGATATCACACATATTATTTTCTCCCTTTGGTTTTGTTGAGATATTTTTGTCAGGTTTTCTCAACGCTAATCCGAGCGACTGCTGCAAATAACGAGCAGTAACTTTGTCAGATAATCAGAATATTAAAACAGCTTTCTTTCAAGATTCCAATGGAGTTCTCATTACCAGGCAATGCTGGCTTGCAAAATTGCATTGCAAAAGTAGCGGTCAACTGGTGGACGGATTCACATATCAGGAATATAGGGGATTATGCTAATAAATATAGCGAGCCCACAGTACTAGGTCATAGATCCCCATGGCAGTTGATGCAATACGCGATGATTATCACGCCCCCCTCGTCCATAGAGCCATGTCGATATCACAGTGCGGGAAACACCAACTCAGGTTTGTGGAGGTGCGAACAGGGCAATCACTTCCGCACCTGTCATCTTTTTCGTTTCATTGGCAAATTCGTAAAACTCCGGCTTGTCGTCTGTGAAGACCTGCAAGGACATACGTAGCATTGACTGGTCATCAAACAGGCCGGCAGCAATTTGATAATCATCACTCTCGACGATGTGATAGAACAAGTTTGACCCGCATTTGGTACAAAAACCACGTTCAGCCCAGTCTGAAGAACGTATTCGGCCAATGTTTTCCTCGCCCTCGAAGGTCACAGTCTGGCAACTCAGTGCCATAAATGGCCCTGCTGACCAGCGCCGGCACATGTCGCAATGACAAGCTATGACGCCAGGTTTTTTGGCTGTCGCAACAATCTTGACAGCACCACACAGGCATTTTCCGTTCAGAGACTGTTCTTGCTCTTTGTTCATGGATTTTATTCCCTGTCCTGCGCCAAATTCCCGTATGCTATGGCTGGTCCATTACGACACAAGTTTAGAATACCAAAATCAAAAGTACAACTGTTGCAACTGGTAATGTAACTGGTAAACGACTGCGTGGGCGGGTAACTTTGGCTATGTGATGGAAGTGCCCGATCTGGCTACCTCGCAATAATTTGACTTGCAAACGGAACGAATGGCAGGTTACTTGTGCCCGACCGTTCCCCGTTATGCCGAGATCAATAAATGACAGAACCATCAGATTATACTCCTCCAGGTGTCTGGAAGTGGAACAAGGAGAGCGGCGGCAAATTCGCCAGTATCAATCGCCCGATAGCGGGACCAACGCATGAAAAAGACCTGCCCGTCGGTCAACATCCGTTACAGCTTTACTCGCTTGCCACACCCAACGGCGTGAAAGTCACAGTGATGCTGGAAGAACTGTTGGCCCTTGGACACAGTGGCGCCGAGTACGATGCCTGGCTGATCAGAATCGGCGAGGGAGAACAATTTGGCAGCGGTTTTGTTGGCGCGAACCCAAATTCGAAAATTCCGACACTTGTGGATCATAGCTCTTCGGAGCCAATCCGTATTTTTGAATCCGGTGCCATATTGCTGTATCTGGCTGAAAAATTCGGGGAGTTTTTGCCAGCCGATCCGGCCAAACGGGCAGAATGCCTGTCATGGTTGTTCTGGCAGATGGGCAGCGCTCCGTATCTTGGTGGAGGGTTTGGTCATTTCTACGCCTACGCGCCGGTCAAGATCGAATATGCAATCGACCGTTATACGATGGAAGTCAAACGCCAGTTGGATGTGCTCGACCGTCATTTAGCGGAAAATCAATACATGGCCGGAGACGAATACACCATTGCGGACATGGCAATCTGGCCGTGGTACGGCGCGGTAGTGTTGGCCAGGATTTATGAGGATTCGGCGACGTTTCTTGAAGCGCACAAATATACCAACGTCGTTCGGTGGGCGGGGGAGATTGGCGAGCGGAAAGCGGTTCAGCGCGGGCGAATGGTTAACCGGACTTTTGGAGAACCCGAAGAACAACTCCACGAACGCCATGATGGGAGTGATTTTGAGACAAACACCCAAGACAAGCTTGAGACGGCGGACTGAGCACGGGAAAATCGTGGGTGCTTAGGTCATACATCACGGCGGCGGAAATTGAGATGCCATCAACAGAGCTAGGGCGGCATCCCACCTCCAGTGAGATCCAGGTACCCTCCAGGATTTCAAGAAAGGCCAATCTCACTGTAAAAGATGACAACCCCTTCCTAAAACCGGCTCCGGCTTTTAATCGCTGCCACAAGCGTTCCCTCATCCAGATAATCGAGTTCACCACCGACCGGCACACCGTGGGCAAGGCGGGTGATTTTGATATCGGTTCCGACCAGTTGATCGGTGATATAATGGGCCGTTGTCTGTCCCTCGACTGTCGCATTGACGGCAATAATGATTTCCCTGACCGCACTGTCAGCTCCTTTGACCCGCTCAACCATGCTGGCAATGGCCAGGTCCTCGGGTCCGATGCCATCGAGTGGAGACAAGACGCCGCCCAGCACATGATAGGTGGCGTTGATGACCGCGGCGCGCTCCAGCGCCCAGAGGTCGGAGACATCCTCCACCACAACGATGATCGAGCGGTCGCGGCGCGGATCGCTGCATATGGTGCAGGGAGAGAATGTGTCGACGTTGCCGCAGGTTTCGCACAGGCGAACCTTTTCAAGTGCCTCGCCCATTGCAGCTGCCAGCGGTGACAGCAGCTGATCCTTTTTCTTGATCAGGTGCAGTGCTGCACGGCGTGCAGAACGCGGCCCCAGTCCCGGCAGTTTGGCCAGAAGCTGGATCAGGCGTTCAATTTCCGGGCCGGTGACAGATTTGGACATGGGTAGTATCCGGGCGCAATTATTGGATGGTGTTGTTGCAGAATCACAAATTACATCATCTGCCGGTTATTATCTTCATTTTTGCTTAAAACGGCAATTTCATGCCCGGTGGTATCGGCAAGCCGGCGGTGAGCTCGGCGGTTTTTTCAGCCGTAATCTGCTCGACTTTCTGTTTCGCCTGATTGTGGGCGGCAACGATCAGGTCTTCCAGTATTTCAACATCATCTTCCTTGAACATCGAGGGATCAATGGAGATGCCGCGCATTTCACCCTTGCCGGTGAGCGTTACCTTTACCATTCCACCGGCGGCAATACCTTCGGCTTCAATATCACCCAGTTCGTCCTGCATCGACTGCATTTTCGACTGCATTTCCTTGGCCTGTTTCATCAGGCCCATAAGGTCTTTCATTTCAGTTGCTCCACAAGAGGTAATTTTGTTTGAGTTAGAAGTTTCGAATTATTCAAAAAAGTCATCCAGACCGGTGGCATCTTCTTCCATATTAACCTGCGATGCCTCGTCTTCACGGATACGTACGTCAATGACCTTGGCCCCGGGAAATTTGGCCAGAATGGCTTCAACCACCGGATCAGCGCTGGCCTTGTCGAATTTGTCGGCTTCTTCGGTCTTTTCAATTTCCTCAAGCGAGGGAGCCCCCTGCTCTCTGCTGATGACAATATTCCAGCGCTTGCCCGTCCACAGTTTCAATTTATAATGCAAATCGTTGACAAAACTATGTCGCGGGTTGCCGGTGAGCGAAAACTCCATGCGGCCATCTTCAAAACTGACCAGTCGCACAAAACGGCGCAGGCCGGTCTTGATCGACAGGTCACGTTTATCTTCGGCGAGAAACAGCAATTCCTCAAATTTGTTCAGAATGATCTGAGGGACGTCATCGGGCTCAGCCAGTGTTTGGGGCGGATCGGGAACAATTGCCAGATGCGCTCCACCTGTGCCACTCATCCTTGGTGACGCCTGGATTGAAGTACCGGGCGCTGCCGGCATATTCTGGCCTGTCGCATCGGTTGGAGAACCCGCAGGAACATTGCCAGACACCGAAGCGCCGCCTGACATTGCCGGCGAAGGGTTTACTGCCTCTGTTTTATCAAGTGACCGGATGACTTCATCGGGTGTGGGCAGGTTAGCCGCGTGGGCCAGGCGTACAAGAACCATGTCTGCGGCCATCAGCGGACGCTCGGCAGCGTTCACCTCTTCAATCCCCTTGAGCAGAATCTGCCAGGCGCGACCCAATACCCGCACAGAAAGTGAAGCCGCCAATTCCTTCGCCTTTTTACCTTCCAGATCTGAAATCGCCGGATCATCACCGGCAGCAGGCACATATTTCAGGCGGGTGACAAAATGAACAAAATCGGCAAGATCAATGAGCACCACAGCGGGTTCCGCACCAACATCATATTGCTGGCGAAGCTCATCAAGACAGGCGGCAACGTCACCCTTCATCAGATATTCAAACAGATCGATAATTCGCGCCCGATCGGCCAGTCCCAGCATCGTGCGAACACTGTCACCCTCAATCTTGATGGTTTCATTGCCCGAATCATCGATTGTCCCCGATGAATGGGCAATCGCCTGATCAAGCAGGGACTGGGCATCACGAACCGAGCCTTCCGATGCACGTACAATCATCGCCAGTGCACCGGCATCAATTTCCACGCCTTCCTTGCCGGCAATGGATGTCAGGTGAGAAGCCATGACATCTGAATTTATGCGCCGCAAATCAAACCGCTGGCATCTGGATAACACCGTTACCGGCACTTTGCGAATCTCGGTGGTGGCAAATATGAATTTCAGATGTTCCGGCGGCTCTTCCAGGGTTTTGAGCAGGCCATTAAACGCATTGCGCGACAGCATGTGCACTTCATCGATGATATAGACTTTGTAACGGGCTGATACCGGTTTGTACTGGGCCGATTCAATCAGGTCACGGATGTCGTCGATGCCGGTGTGGGATGCTGCATCCATCTCGATTACATCAAGATGGTTGCCATCCATTATCGCCTGGCAGTTTTCACCCATTTCAGACAAATCCACGCTGGGCCTGTCAATCGTTGCTGACTTGAAATTAAGCGCTCTTGCCAGAATTCGCGCCGTTGTGGTTTTGCCAACGCCACGTACACCGGTCAGCATATAGGCCTGGGCGATACGACCGGTATCGAATGCATTCGACAAGGTGCGCACCATTGGCTCCTGGCCAATCAGGTCATCAAAACTGTGAGGCCGATATTTTCGCGCCAAAACACGATAATTGGATGATGATAATTTGTCTTTGCCAGAACTGGTCATGATCACCATTTAATTATGCAAACCTACAACAATTGAACTATCCGGGATTATAGCGGATTTTATGGTTACAGGAACAGGCAAAGCGGAATACCTCGTTGGCGTCTCGCCCGGCCTGCCTAAAAACAAAAGCTGGAAGGTGGAAGGCTGGCTTAAGGCGACCCGCACCGAATCTCGTTAGGGCTGCTTCCTTCCGGATCTGACCCGGTTGGCGAGGAGCACGTCCACCACCAACCTTCCAATGATACATATCTGGTATTGCGAACAAAATTGCAAGCTATTGTAGAAAAAATCATGTTAGCGTAAGACCCTTTTTTCGTTACACTGGATCTTTTGGGGAATTGTCGTGTCTGAGTTTTTGCTGGATGAAAGATTGCGGGCTGACAGCCTGCCGGTGTGTGAATTAGACCTGTGCCGGGTGTTATTGATGAATGACAACCGTTGGCCATGGGCAATCCTGGTGCCCCGCATTGTAAATGCAGAAGAAATTCACCTTCTGGACACAAATGCCCAAATCCGGTTACTGGGTGAGACGACAAGAATTGCCGACGTCATGGCTGCTGTCACAGGCTGTGAAAAAATCAATATCGGCGCTCTTGGTAACATTGTACGCCAGTTGCATGTGCATGTCATTGCGCGCAATTGTGGCGATGAAAACTGGCCTGGCCCGGTATGGGGTTATGGCACACGACGGCCCTACCCATCAGATAAAGGCAAATTATTACTGAACAAAATCAAAAGGCAGCTTGCATGAAGAATTTTTTTGATAATTGCCCCAAGCCGGAACCGAGCAGTCTGCTTGGCTTTTCCAGCAATGAAATCACTTCAAATGTCGAAGGGCGCTCGCCTGGCTGCCTTTCTGCAGCACTGGATAATCCGGAAAGCCGGTATCTTGCGGTTTGCGGAGATAAAATAGTGGTGCGCAAGAGGGAAGATCATTCACAGGTGTTTTTACCGGTTGATGAAATAACTGCCTTTGACCCGGATTTTGTCAACTCCATCATGCCTGGAACAATCAAGGAAAATCCGGTCGTTGCAGTACCGGCGCAAATTGATATTGAGGATATCAAACCTCCGTTCATCACGCTGGATGCCCGCGCGGTACTTTATTCGGGTACTTTGCCGCAGGAAGATGCCGGTGCAATCGGTATGGCATTCAGCCTGCTGCACTGGCACAAAACCAACCAGTATTGCGGGCGATGTGGCACTGCCAGCCGATCTCATCTAGGCGGCGTGCGCCGCGATTGTCCAAAATGCAAATCCCAGATTTTCCCGCGTACTGACCCTGTAGCAATCATGCTGAGCGTGAAAGAGGATAAATGCCTGCTGGGGCGCGGACCACATTTCCCGCCTAACTGGTATTCCTGTCTGGCCGGTTTTGTTGAACCCGGCGAGACGCTGGAGCAGGCAGTGCGGCGTGAAACCATGGAGGAAAGTGGCATCAAAATAGGCCGGGTCAGGTATTATGCCAGCCAGCCATGGCCCTTTCCCCACTCTTTGATGATTGGCGCTTATTGTGAAGCGCTCAGTGATGAGATTTCGTTTGATGGCGAAGAACTGGAAGATTGCCGCTGGTTTGAACGTGAAGAAGTTCTGGCGATGATCGAAAAGCGCCATGCCGGGGAACTGCGTGCACCCCCTTCAAAATCAATCGCCTCACTGATCATGCGCAACTGGTTGGCGGAAACGGAATAGATTGTTGCCTTGCCGGAACAAATACCCAGGATTCGCGGAAGCTGTCAGCGAGCAAGCTGACACTACGGCCCCCACCTGTCAGGCAGAGGATGAGCCTGAGTCGCCTATTTGAAATTTCTAATATATTCTTCCTGTTATTTTGGAAACAAGAAAGTGACAACAAATCTTGCCCTCCAATCATCAGCGCCACCTGTTGCACTGTTGGCATAATATCCAATCCCACCTGAAATAGACAGATTTTGACCGGCAATATTAACCAATTTGGAAATCGACGCATTAATCGGGACTGACCACTCCTCTGTGTTCCAATTATAAGTTGATTCAGTGTTAACGGAATAGGTCCAGGCATCTGGCGTGGTATAGTTTACAAATGGCTGCAGAAATGTGGAATTGATATCGTGACCATCAAATGACCAGATATGGTTTGCCAGGGCACCTATTGTCCATGGACCACTCTGGGTGAGGGCAATTGCTGTAGGTCCGCCGCCCCATGTATCCGCACCGAGTTTTGAATTCGTCGCCGTGGGAATATATATCACTGGCCCAAGGCCCCAAATAATACCCCCGGATGTTGGTTCTTTAGGGGAGAGCCAGAGAGATTGCACCGTATCTCCGAGCCCGTATTGACTTTCGGAATTTCCCAGAAAATTATACTGTTTTGTCACAGGTAAAATAGTTCGTGAAATCAGGTTCCATTCATCATTCAGGGAAATCGGGACAACTGGTTGGATATTTAGTGTCGCTTTTTCACCCTCTCCAGTGCCAAATCCGCTATCGTAGTTAAACTGGAATGGTACCGATATCAGCGAAGCGATAGGGTTTGATAGTTTTTTTGCAAGTTCTTCTGCAGTTTCTGCCTGGGCCACTCCACTGTTTGTAGCCATCAAAACCAGACTGATTATGAAGACAACAAAAATTTGGCGGAACATAGCAATTCTGACTAACATTACCAATTTATGCAACTTTAGGTAGTTCACCTGATTTCTCCCGGATGGATAATATCGTTTTGTGAGATTGGCATTGATTGTTCAGACTTTCAAGTCAAACACCGCCAATTTCACCGACGCATTCAAATGCT
>JAAEMP010000042.1 GCA_024225445.1 Hyphomicrobiales bacterium
CAGAATATCTAACGGCAGCATGACATTGCGATCCTTGCGCCCCTTGGCCTGCACAATACGAATGATCTGTTGGGCGCTGTCGATATCACCGACTTTAAGCCGAACAACCTCGCCGGCGCGCATCCCGCAGCCATAGGCCAGTGACAGCATCACGCGCGCTTTCAGACTAGGTGCCATCGCCAAAATACGCTTGATCTCCTTTTTGCTGAGAACGAGTGGCACTTTCACCGGCTCCTTAAGGCTAAAAATCTCGGCCACCAGATCATGTCGCCGCAAAGTCACGCGAAACAGAAATTTGACCCCGGTCATCGTTTGGTTGCGTGTGCAGATGCTGGCGCCGGTGTCCATCAGATGAAGCTGAAAATGCTTTACGTCATCAGGTGTCGCCGTGTCTGGTGAGCGCCGCAACCAAGCCGCAAAACGCTTGCACGCTCGCAGGTGGCTCTTCTGGGATGCAGGCCCCAGAGTACGCGCGCTCATATCTGCGATCATACGCGTGCGAAGGGGTGTTACAGATTTGGAATAGGGAATGTTCATCGGAAAATCCTCTGTCTATCGAGGCAAAATTACCTCGACACAAAGAAACAGCGATCATTACCCCAACCGCAAATCTTCCATATTCAGCACAAAACCAACCAAGCCGCCACAAGTATCGCGTAGCGATTTAGTGCCAGAGCCCTCTTAAGACCTTGAGATGTTGGCGCACTCAGAACAATCCATAGTATGGCTAAATGTCATTCATGACCCATTTCAGCCCTTCGGCTGAGATCTCGATTGGCTTTATTCAACACGCTTGGATGCCCGTAGCCCTCCGAGGAGATTTTCTTTGCCTGGCCTTTGCTTCGTTGATGGCCTATCTTCAAGTATGGACCATAACAGGAGCAGTTGATATGAAATTTGCGACAGTCGCAACGGGTGGAATCGGTGGCTATCTGGCTGTGAAACTCACGCAAGCAGGTGAAAGCGTTGCAACATTGGCACGTGGTGCGCATCTTGATGCTATCAGGTCCAAAGGATTGACGCTTGAGACCTCCGACGGGTCAGCGACAATTCACCCTTCAATCGCCACCGATAACCCAGCGGAAATCGGACCAGTGGAGGCTGTGATATTTGGCGTTAAGGCCAAAGACATAGAACGCACCGCAGAGAGTTGTATACCGCTCATAGGGCCAGATACAGTGGTGATCCCGTTTCTCAACGGTGTTGAAACTGTGGAGAGATTGGCAACAATATTGCCTTTGGAAAACATAGCCAATGGTACTGCCGGTGTCTCCACCACAATCGCAAATCCAGGCAAAATCAAACAGGTGGGGACTTTCGCTACATTCACCTTTGCAGAGCGTGACAGCACTCAATCACCAAGGATCAAGGCAGTCCGTTCAGCTTTTGAGCGAGCCGGGGTAGACGCACCGGTTGTTGAGGATATCGATGTGGAACTCTGGCGAAAATTTTGTGTCTTCACGTCGATGTCGGGAGTGACGGCTGCGGCACGCTGTACGTTGGGTGAGATCAAGATCGATCCGCACCTGAGCAGGCTATTTCAGGATGGAATGGCTGAAACTGCTGCACTGGGTCGAGCACTTGGTGTAAATCTGCCTGACGATATGGAAGACCGAGTATGGCGTGGAATTAGCGGCTTACCCGACAATTTGAGAGCCTCTACTGCCATTGATCTCGAAGCAGGGCGAGCGTTGGAAGTTGATTGGATCTCAGGTGCGGTGGCGCGGTTGTCAGACGCTGCTGGCATTGATGCACCGATCCATAGAACTCTTAATGCGGTACTGCAACCATGGAAGAATGGTAGATAAAATCAACTGGTGTAAGCAGGAAAGCGGAAACAAATTATATGCTCATTGAAAACACCGAGACTCATCCTGCGTCTTTTTGAAATAATGCCTATCACCTACATTGTGTAAACGACTCTCCAGAGGTTTCTCTGGCTGTTAAAAGGCTATTTGCAGATGGGGTTATGGTTGTTGTTGTGGGACAGTGAGAGTCTGGTTATGGCACTTAGCGACGCTGATGGGTATGTCGTTCGCTGAACAACAATCGAATCTCTAAACGGTAAAAGGTCCGCATTGCTGCCATTCGAGCAATTCCAATACAACCTTAACTCAATGTCTGCTTTAAGGTGAACGTCCGGCGATGCGGTCTCACAGGTTGCGCGACGTTATTGATGTTGTTTGGTGTAGTAGTAGCCATATTAGGGATACGAATGTTTTTGTTTTTCCCTCAGCTCCTCCAGCATTTTTGCCATTTGCGCATGAACCACTTGCACCGCTTTCAGCGGGCGGATCATCACCTTGAATTCGGTGATCTGACCATCTTCGTTCCACTGTATGATGTCGACGCCGTTGACGTAGATGCCGTCCATCTCGGTTTCGAATTCTAGAACTGCGCGATCGCGGCAATCAAACACCTTTGTGTATTTGAACTTGTCGTTACCAATCGTCTCTGCGGCGGCCATCAGGTAAGCGATGGTGATCATCTTGCCGCGCTGTGGGGTAAATACCACCGGGCTAAACATCACCGCATCATCGGCAATGACCTTGGCAAGCGCTTCGACCGAATGATCGTGTTCGATAAAATCCATCCAGCGCTGGACATTTGGTTGGTAGGGCAATTTGAAGTCCTTTTCATTCATCTGCCAATTTTGAGGTCAAGATATGGAATTATCGCAGTTCGGCCAGTGCGTCCATCCGCTAGCGTTAAAGACTCCTCGCCAAGGTCATTGCCGATGTGGCTAACCGGAAGCTCACTCACTATTGGGGGTGAGCTATGATGTTCCTCGGTTTTCATAATCCTCTCCTGTGTTTGCGTTTGATAACGCAACTACTGTGGCACATCTGAGGGCTGAGTGGGGCGGTTCACACCATCATTCACTACTAAAATCAGTGGTAAGAAAAAAGGGAGTGACAAGTGTTACCTCATCACTCCCAAAGCCCTCTTACGAGGAGCTGTCACGTTGTTCAAGCTTGGCTTGGATAAAGTTTTCTACTTCCGTCATATGCCAGCCGATACGATTATTCCCGATCTTAACCCGCTTTGGAAAAGAAGGATCAAAATACGGACTGTCTTCATTCTCTAACCGATCTATATGTGCCGAAGAGTAAAGCACCATCTCCGATAGCTTTTTCTTTGAAACAAACATTGCAAATACTCCTGTTAAGGAGCGTTGCAACGCTCAGGTTTTGACTTGCCTAAGCACTTCGGACTTTATCCAGTCTTCGTATCTAAGTACAGCCTCAGCCATTTCATCCATGTAGGAATAGCGATTGTATACCCCTGCAACGCCTGCAAAGGAGCCTGAGACGTGGTTGAGTAATTTTTCAACGATATGGATAGGTGTACCCAACTGAGCGTGAACTGAAGAGTATGTGCGCCTCAAATCATGAAGGGTGAACGATGCGACCCCCTCCAGTCTTTTATCGAAACGGGCTTTGGCTTTGCCCCAACCGCAGAACGTGGTCCCCTTGTCGTTTTCAAAAAATTGATCGGGGTACTGTTGGATTAGTACAAGTACAGTACCTGGTACTGGTACAGTACAGTTCCTTCGGTTCTTGGTGATTGTTTCAGGGAGTGTCAGAATATTCCCCTCAAACCAATCTCGGTGCAATGCAGACACCTCGCTTCGACGTAAGCCAGTGAGGATTAAAATCTGTACGATGGTTTCAAACATGCCATCGGTTTCGGTAGCGTTGTTGTAAACCTTAATCAGCTCGTCGGTGGTGAGGATGCGTTCTCTTGGCTTCGATGTGGAAGTAGGAGAGAGGGCTGCGACAGGTGAAGTATCAATAATCCCCTCGTTCACACACCAATTGAAGTATGCTCTCATAGCAACAAAAGCATGGTGTTTTTCTGACGGTGTGTGGTTGAGTTTGTTGAGACGAGAGACAACATCAGAACGGGATATTGAGTTTACAGATTTGGTTCCGTACTCGAAGTGTCGGTTTATAACACGGTTGTAATCGTAGACGGTTCTTGGCTTGTTTTTATGGGCGCAAGCTTCCAGAAACCTCTCAACGGCTTCAGAATGGCGCACGGCGGGTCTTTCGAGTGGCATGGATGATTGTGCTAAAAGCTGATGTTTTGCTTCCTGACGGGCATTTTTGAGAGAAATATTCGGGTATCTACCGATTGCTCGGTAGGTGCGGTTCTTTCCCAGAACCGCTACAAAGGTCTTGGTTCCTCCCTGCGACACGCGGACACCAAATCCGGCAGTCGATGCATCAAAGTAGGTTTTCTGACCTTTCTCTGGTATCGGTAGCTTTGAAACTGAAATGTCGGTAAGGTTTATTTTAGACACGTCTTAGACACCTAAATACATGGATTTGGGGTGATATTGAATGATTATGTATGAGTTGATTCTACTGTGAAAAGTGTTGTAAATCAATAAGAAATGAGTGAAAGTGACGTGTCATGAGACCTGCTATCAGCTAACTGAAAATCCGCGTGTCGGTGGTTCAAATCCACCTCTGGGCACCATATAAATCAAGCTATCTCTCGATATGCTCATCAAAATACTTAGCTAAATTATCAAGAGCCCAACTATTTCATGGGGTAACGCCTCGGGTAACAGTGAACAAAATTTATCACCGTTAACAAGCGTGCGTTAGAATTTGCCTATTGTGAAGTTCATCATATTGAACCGCGTGCGGTCTAGAGTATCCCTGTTGAGAGATAACAGAAAATGGGCCAATATTAGGGCTTGATCGACACGGATACTTGTATTTCAGATGCAGTTTGACGATCATCACCACTGACCATCCATACAACGAAAAGAAAACATGTTGCGACTGCCGCACCAAAACTGAACGATTTATCAACATACTTGAATATCTCAATCTCCTTTGGCTACAGAAGCCTTATATAAATATGAATTGTTACTGTTCAAATACGTCCATCCTTCCCATCACTTGTGACAAGCTTCCCATTTACATGTCTTATTGAGTTGTCAGATAACCTAATGCCGCAACAACCCTGTTTTTTCATGGGCTCCGAGGGCGGAGTAAAGGCCGCTGCCATTGCCTGTACTCTGATTGAAACCACCAAATTCAAGGGTGTTGATTCACAGGCTTGGCTCACTGATGTTCTCAACCGTATTGCAGATCACAAGATCGACCTGATTGACGAACTGCTGCCTTGGAATTATGTTGCCGATGAATAACCATAGGGGCGCTTACTCTTGATCCATAAAAGCACTCATAATTGCGGGGTGTTGAGGTAGTTGGCATCTGGCAAATACCGAGGGCGAAGAGGAATACTGACATGCAGAAAACTCATAAAGAAATGATTGTAGAGAGTGATGATCATTCGGTCATGGATCTGGAAATTATTGATGACGCGGGTAATATGACTGAAATCAAAGCCAGAGCTGTCAATATCAAGCATAAATCAGCCAGAGATATCCTGGTAACTGCCTTGCCTAAGAAAGCCGATGGGAAAATAGCGATCATAACCAGTGTTGATCCCGATGAGAAAATCAGCGCCAGACTAGTGACCTATCACAGTTCCGCAAATATCATGAACATTGATGTAAAACTCCACAAAATAAGATAAAACCTGATAATTCAAAATAACAATTGCCAGAAACAGAGCAAGGTATCATGTGGTGTTGCTCGCCAGCGCACGGGGTTGGCGGGCAATATCACCAATGAAATTTTTCAACATATTGTAGTTCGTGAGCGTTAAGTGGGACTCACCGAACGCTTACTATAGACGGGCATGATTTCATGGAAGTTTTTACATTATTAGCAATCGGCGCATTGTTTAAGACCGCCGCATTGACGAACTGCTGCCTTGGAGTTACGTCGCTTACCAAATATGCAGCTTCGGGCCAGTTAGGTTTAAATGGAGATGCTCCGTGTTTCAAAACGGGGCAATATGGATTGGCATGTAATTTGCTCCTACGGTGCACTTGATTATATGCTTATGTGAACAACTGTATGGCAAAACTGAAGTAATGAGTCTGCTGGTGCCAAGACGAAAATCCTCTGTTTTTAAGACACTATGCCCGGGCTGTTAAATTCTGAATGCCGCCATGTTCGCATACTGCATTTGAGGTTTTACTGTGGAAATATTGTACGGCTCCGGGTTTTCCCAGTCTGCAAAATCCACCTATTCCAATTTTGCCGAGAACTCCAACAGCGGTCACCGCCTGATTGCCATAGTTTGCCAACCAATGTCCAGCGGCGGTTCACTTGCAGAACATGAGTGGTCGCCGGAATACGGGCAACCGCAATCAAAATGCTGTCCCGCCTTCGTGCTTGACCCTGTTGGTGTTAATCGTCATTCGCATACTTGCAAACCCATGCGGTCTGTGTTGCTAATGATGTTTATATTTCAACCCATTTGACAAAACCAAAATCGACCGTATTTGTAACGTCGAATCTCGGGGAACATCATGAAGAGTATTCATTCTATTGCGTTTTGGACGGTATTCACCATATTTGCAGCTTTTGGATTTGCAGTCATTGAAACTGCAGCCATTGAAACTGCAGCAGTTGCCCAAACATCGCTCCAGTCAACATCCGGTGACGAAAAATCGATAACTTTACCTGACCCCCTCACCCCTGAAGCCATCAATGCACTCGTATCCCGTCTTTCAGAATCGGAAGTTCGTTCGCTTCTGCTTATGCAACTCGATGCAGTGGCCCAGAAACAGCAATCAGCCGAAAATACCGTTTCTGTTATCAAGTTTGCAAAAACTGCCGCCACTTCAATTGTCGATTCAGTCGTTGATGCGGTCAAGGTTTCCCCATTACTGTGGCAGTATCAAAAACAAAGTTTTACCAATTTTCATGCCAAACTCGGCTGGCGCGGAATTGGAACCGTTTTTGGATTTCTCGCTCTGGCAATGACCGCTGGATTCATCGTCGAACAGGTTGTGAATTATTTTATGCGGCGGCGGTTCAGCACACTACTCACCATTGAACGCCCGGATACTTTACGTGACACGCTCGGATTTCTTTTTGCCCGCTTGGCGATAGAGTTGTTGGGTCTGATTGCATTTTTCATCGTTACACGAAACACAGCCACAACATTGATACCCGCTGAACATATCGGCTTTGCTGAAACATTGATGTTTAATCTGGTTGTATTACCACGCATTGGTCTCGCCCTGTTCAGATTGATACTCGCTCCTGAACGGCCAGAATTTCGACTTCTTAATCTGAATACCCCTCAATCCAGACAAATGCTTAATCATATGGTAGCGATGTTTGTCGTGATGGGACTAACTGTTGCGATTGTGGCTTTTGGTGACAATAACGGCGTTCCGATGGGGCAGTCCCGTTTAGGGTTTTGGCTCAATCTCGCAGTTACTGGTTTTATGATCTACATTACTTGGAAATTATGGGATCAAATGATTGCCATCGCGCACGGAGTTGATTCCGCACTTTCACCAATGGAGGAAAAGGCCGCTCGATTTTATCCGGTATATTGTGTCATTGTCATTGTTTTAACCTGGCTATTGACCGAAGTACTAGTCGGCTTCAAGCAATTTGATCTGCTCGCATCTTCTCCCAATTACAAAACCATTGTCGTTCTGACAAGCCTACCGGTCTTCGATGTATTTATCCGTCGACTGGTCCGCTATCTGACACCTCCAATGACAGGTAAAGGGGCAGTCGCCGAACGTGCGCATAGCCTCACCAAAAAAGCCTATATCCGTATCGGTCGGATTTTGGTTATGGCAACACTGATATTCATTGTCGCCGGGTTCTGGAACCTCAATCCTCGGACAATAGCTGAGGCAGGCGTCGGGGCAAAGGTGGCAGGCCGCCTGATCGAGATTTTGATCATCCTTGCCATGGGATATCTTCTGTGGGAAGTGGTTTCACTCTGGGCCAATCGTAAATTGGCGGCCGAACAGACAGCCCTGGGTGTTGACCCGTCTCAGCAGGATCAAGGTGGCGAAGGGGGTGGTGCCGGCGGGTCACGTTTATCCACTGTAGTTCCGCTGATTCTGGGCCTGGCAAAATACGGCATCGCCGCCGTCTTCGGTCTGGTCATCCTTAGTAATATCGGAATTGACATAACACCATTATTGGCTGGCGCGGGTGTGTTGGGATTGGCCATTGGTTTTGGTGCCCAGGCGATGGTGAAGGATATTGTCTCGGGTATTTTGTTTTTGTGGGATGATGCATTTCGCACAGGTGAATATATCGATATTGCGGGAACAGTGGGTACGGTAGAGAGAATATCGCTTCGTTCGCTGCAACTGCGACACCCCAATGGTCCGGTTCATGTCGTTCCCTATGGTGAGATTCCCAAACTGACTAATCACAGTCGTGACTATGTTATAATGAAGTTGCGGTTTACCGTTCCTTTCGACACCGATTTGGAGAAAGTTCGCAAGCTCTTCAAAAAAATTGGCCAGGAAATGATGCAGGTCCCCGCACTTGCGGAAGGTTTCATTCAGCCATTCAAATCACAAGGTGCGGCTGATGTTGATGATGTGGGAATCGTGGTTCGCGGAAAATTTACAACGAAACCCGGTGCTCAATGGGTTATACGCAAGGAAGTCTATTCACGCGTACAAAAGGCATTTGAAGAAAATGGTATTGACTTTGCCCGTCGCGAAGTGCGTGTGCAAATTCCTGGACTGGATCAGAACCAAAGCATCTCGGACGATCAGGCCAAAGTCATTGGCACCGCTGCCGCCAACGCTGATCCCTCACAAAAACCAGTTTAGAAGCGCATTTCCTGGAGTAGTCATTAATGGTTTCATAGAGCCTGACTCAAAAGTTCCGTAATGAAAACAAGGACTTGAAATCCATTGCAACGGTTTCGTATTGGAAAAACCCGGTGTTTCAAGTATTTGCGATTCCATGGATTTCCACTATTCCTAACACGCCCAACGTAACATTTTGAAAATAAAGGCATACTTTTTAACCGGAAGTGCCTTGGCAGGTGTATTGACCGGCAACGGCAAATATTCCTCAAAATTATCCTTGATCAAACTGCATAGCAGCTGTGCATTTCCTGGCCTTTTAAACCAATCCATCCACTGCTATATCCGGCACGTTACACAGGAGTAAAAAATGACTACTAATCGTTATTCAAAGTTTTTTGGCAGAGTCGCTGGTGCATTTCCAATCGCTTCACGCCGGAAGGTAGAGCTTGATTATCTCAATCAGTCGAAATCAATCGCTGAACTTGAGCACCACCAGCATGAAATCGATACTGGCAAATTTCATTCTTTTTGATTGAACCTGAACGCTATCTGATCGCAAGGTCGGTCAAATGACCCAGAATGAATCAGAAGTGCCCTAACCAAATTCGGCCCGCTAACTGGGCTATTGCTACAGTTGTTTGCGGCGCATTACACAAGAGTATAAAATGACTACAAACCGATTTTCAAATTTGTTCGGTCGTGTTGCCGGTGCATTTCGTGTACCTTCACGCCGGAAGGTAGAGCTTGATTATCTCAATCAGTCGATTTCAATCAATGATCTCGAACGCCGGCAGCATGAAATTGATGCTGGCAAGTTTCATTCTTTTTGATTAAACTTGAACACCATCTGATCGCAAAATCCGAAGAACCCAACCATTATGTATTTCCAAAATCGACCCGTTAACCGGGTTATCGCTACAGTTATTGCCGCTTGCCTGGTTGCCAGTTCTTCGTTACCAGGCCTTGCCGCCGAATATGGCAAAGCCTCCTGGTACGCCATGACTTCCATAACAGCCAGCGGGGAACGGGCAAATCCCGGTGCAATGACCGCCGCACATAAAAGTCTGGGATTCGGCACACGCATACGTGTAACCAATCTGCGCAACGCGCATTCGGTTATCTTGTGCGTGAATGATCGTGGACCGTTTATTAAAAACAGGATAGTCGACGTTACCAAAGCCGCTGCCAATAAACTTGGTTTTGTCAATGCGGGATGGACAAAAGTTCGTGTCGACGTTGTTGGACGTCAATCAAGCCGGTGCGGTTAGACGGATTTCGGCTATAGTGTTGAATTGACTGAGCGGATAGGTACTTGGAGCGGTAGACAAGTTATGCGCAGTTTGTTTTCGAATAGTATCAGTTTCATTTGTAATAAATATCCGAATTAAGTGTCCAACCCGAAACTCTGGGCAGGGTTTGACGAACCGGATTTTAGGTGATTTTGTTGGAAATTCTGTGCCGCAGGCTGGTTGCCTTCAAGCAGAAATTCCGGCAAAAAGAGCCAAAATCAGGTTCGCCCGCGGGGTTTTGCACAAATTGCCCACTATCGGTGGAGTTTTTCTTGCAAAGGGCACCACCCTGTACTGCGAAAAGCTCCTTGATATTGAACAATTTCTGCAAAATCAAACCCTGCTCAGAGTTTCGGGTTGGACACTAAGATGCCGATGTGATTGGCTGGCGGTTGTTTCAGTTCCAATTGCCAGTCTGATTGCCTTCAACCTGAAGAGCAACAACAAGTGCATCTGTTCTCTTTATCAGTCCCGGTTAGCCATCCATTTTATCGAAGGTTACCAAAGAACCAAACGAGAAATAGGTCAATCCGGCTTGCCCGCCATGATCGATTCGAAGAACAGTTGGTGATCAATTGTTATGGTCTCTGGCCGCAGATCAAAGGTTGAATGAAGTAACAAACAATTGACAAATTCTAATGGTCTTTTCATATGAAAGGGTTCAGTTGGCATGCATGGTGATCAGCCAGTTGATAGACAAAAAATCATCCGCGCCGGATCTTTGCCGCGGGTGCACAACCATCGTGTCACAGGTGAAGATTATGATATCGAACAGAGAGATCAACATGAAACTATCAACCATTTTGACGATTACAGGTGTTGCCCTTGCTGCAGTGAGCAGCGGTTTTTTGCTGCCAACTGAAGCCAGCGCTCAGTCGTTCAAGCAGGTAAAAGCCACATGGTCAGGCGATGGCGCAGAGCCCGGCATCAAGGAATTTGCTGATATCGCCTGCGTAAGCAAAGGCTTTGCCAGCGCCGTCAAATATGATGAAAATCCCGCTTCCGGGGCCTTTGAGGAAAACGGCGATATCATTTCCTACATGGAGTTTGCCAGCCTCGATTGCAAATAAGGTCCCGGATCAATCCAGGAAATTGAAGTTGTTTGTGAGCTAGAGCGCTTTCGATGAAATGGAACCTGGCCTGTTGAGGTCGAGGAATATCTGGCTGGCGCGCTGTCATTTTTTAAACTGCATAGTTACCAGGTTCTGTCCATCGGCCAGGTGGAAAAAACTAATTCTTAGCGCAGCCTTTTTTCGCTCATCTTGTCGAATACCATTACATTATCGGGATTTATTCCGGCTGCAAACAAAGACCCTTCTTTTGCCAGATGCCCGTTTTCCAGTTCCATGGTTATTGGGGTTTCTGATTTTGTATTTGCATAGGCGAACGATGTCCCGCCAAGATTTTCGATCACATCTATTTCTACATTAAAACAAACGGATCCACTGGCGGCGAAATGCTCCGGGCGAATACCGGCGAACAGTTTGTCACCTTTTCCAGGCAGTTCGCCATTCAGGGGTATCTTGATTTTGATGCGATCATGGTCGTCGAGGGCAAGTGTCAGCAATCCATTGTTTGCTGAATGGACAGTTGCATTGAGAAAATTCATTCTTGGAGATCCGATAAATCCCGCAACAAATACATTGTCTGGATCATGATAGAGGTTCATTGGTTGGCCTGTCTGTTCGATGATTCCATCGCGCAGTACCACAATCTTGTCTGCAAGGGTCATCGCCTCAACCTGATCATGGGTCACGTAGATCATTGTTGCACCCAATTTTTTGTGGAGTTTGGATATTTCCAGGCGCATCTGGACACGCAATTCAGCATCAAGGTTCGACAGAGGCTCATCGAACAGAAATACCCTGGGTTCGCGAACAATTGACCGGCCAATCGCTACCCGCTGCCTTTGTCCCCCTGATAATTGCTTGGGCTTGCGATCCAAAAGTGTGTCCAAATGCAGAATCTCTGCTGCTTTGGATACCCTCTGGTCCACTTCCTGTTTTGGTGACCCGGTCATTTTCAGGCCGAATCCCATATTTTCAGCCACAGTCATATGGGGGTATAGTGCATAGGATTGAAAAACCATGGCAATGCCCCGGTCTGCCGGTTCCATTTGAGTGACGTCGCTACCGCCAATATTTATTGTCCCGGAGGTTGTATCTTCTAGACCGGCAATAAGGCGCAGGAGAGTGGATTTTCCGCAACCTGATGGTCCGACAAAAACGACGAATTCACCATCACCGATATCAAGATCAACTCCATGGATCACGTCCACACTGCCAAAGGATTTTCTTACGCCACTCAAATTCAATCCGGCCATTATTGTCTCCCACTCGTTAGTTATATCAATCTTTCTAGGTTCTCGGTCCAAGGCGGGTGCTCATGTCATCCATAATCGCATTCGCGGTTCCGCGAACCAGCCCGGCCCAGCCTTCAAGGGTGTCGGCGCTTACTCTGTAGGCGGGACCGGTAACTGATACACCTGCTACAAAAGTACGGTTTGGTGAATATATCGGCGCAGCCACACATCGGATGCCGATCTCATGTTCCTCACGGTCATAAGCATTGCCGGAGAGTTTGATCTGCTCGATCTCGGTCCTTAGTTCATTGGCATTTTTCAGCGTATGATCAGTATACTTGTGAAATATTGTCGAAGCGATGCATTTCTCCATCTCCGCTTGCGGTAGAACCGAAATTGCCGCTTTGCCAACCCCGGTACAATAGAGTGGTGATGCGTTGCCTATTTGAGAATACATACGAACCGACTGTGTACCTTCGACCTTATCCAGATAAATGACCTGGCCATCGCGTAAAACCCCTAGATGAACCGTTTCGCCGGTCAATTCGTGTAACCGGCTCAAATGTGGTTCGGCGATCAACCTGAATTCATTTCCGGCCCATGCGCTGGCTGCGAATTTGAGTAAATTATAGCCAAGTTCATAAGACATATCCGGGCGGATATTGAGTAATCCCTCTTCCACCAGATTGGTAAGTTGTCGGTGAAGGGTGCCACGTGGCTGGTCCGATTTCCTGAGAATTTCGGTAAATCGGGGCGGGTGAGGTGAAGCAGCAATGATTCCCAGCACAGCCATGGCTTTGCCGAGAGTGCCGGTGCCAGATTTGGAGGCAGATGCTTTTTTACTGGTCAAATTATCATCCGTTCAAAACTGCCATATTCAGATTGCTTGACAGAATTTGCTGTTTAACTTACAAGTTCTATTTAGTCAAATTCAATTCCATTAAATGGAATATCCGGAAGGTTCGATTATCGCGGTTGGCTACAAAATCTAAATGACAGCAGGTTTGCTGGGAGGAAATCAAATGAACAACATACTCAAAAAAGCTACCCTTGCCGCCGCAGCTCTGGCACTGGGGGTTACGAGCGCATTGGCTGGTGAGATTGTCATCAATTATGACGGATCAGACCCGGCTCCAAAAAAAGCCTTTGAAATGGTTATCAAGAAATTCGAAGCGGCCCATCCTGGTATCACCGTCAAGTGGAATCTTTTTGATCATGAAGGTTACAAGACTTCTATTCGCAATTTTCTCACTGCCGATGCACCGGATATTGCGGCATGGTATGCGGGAAATCGCATGGCGCCATTCGTAAAAGCCGGCCTGTTTGAACCAGTGGATGATGTTTGGGCGGATAATGGGCTCAACGATGCTTTGGCCTCAACCGCACCCTCAATGACCATTGATGGAAAAAAATGGGGTGTTCCATATACTTATTATCAGTGGGGAATTTATTATCGCAAAGATCTGTTTGCAGCCAATGATATCGCCGTTCCAAAAAACTGGAAAGATTTTCTCGCCGCTTGCGCAAAGCTCAAATCGGCTGGTATCACGCCGATAACAATTGGCACAAAATACCTTTGGACCGCCGCCGGTGTCTTCGATTATCTTAATCTCCGCACTAATGGTTATCAGGTCCACAATGATCTGACTTCCGGCAAAATCAAATATACGGACCCGCGCATTCAGACAGTTTTTGACAGATGGGAAGAGTTGGTTCGCCCAGGATATTTCATTGACAATCATGCGGCTCTGTCCTGGCAGGAAGCGCTGGCACCAATGGTCCAGGGCAAGGCGGCAATGTATGTGATGGGCAATTTTGCAGTAGCGCCATTGCGTGAAGCCGGTTTGAGCGATGATCAACTGGATTTCATGCAGTTCCCGCAAATAACCGCCGGTATTCCAATGGCTGAGGAAGCTCCCACAGACACATTCCACATTCCGACAAAAGCCAAAAACAAGGCTGATGCCAGGAAATTCCTCGCATTTCTTGCTGCTGCTGATACGCAGACCGAAGTGAACAAGATTCTCGGACAATTGCCGACAAACAAAAATGCCCAGGTAGCTGATGACAAATTTATCAAAGCTGGCTTTGAAATGCTGTCAAATGCAGCGGGACTAGCACAGTTTTATGATCGCGACGCACCCGCTGCTATGGCGAAGGCAGGTATGGAAGGCTTTCAGGAATTCATGATCAAGCCTGATCGTCGTGACGCCATCCTGAAGCGCCTCGATAAGGTCCAGGCCAAGGTCTACAAGTAAAACCTGCGTTTGACGCCGGGCACGGGTTCATGACCTGGTGCCCGGTGCTGTTTGAGCCGGCGAACCAATTTCGCCTTTTGCTCCTGCTGTTATTAGCGTAGCTCAAATGGCATATGCCCGGGTTTGCGGTCCATTGACCGGGTATACCCCAGGCCTATATTGCCAATTTTTGTGGGTGATCAGTTCCATGCAAAACACAAATTCGCAAATTGCTTCATTGTCACCGTTGCACCATCAGAATTTTTTACGGCGTAACAGGCTGAAAATCGCACCCTGGTTGTTTCTGGCACCGGCTATGGTGATGTTTACCATCTATGTCATTGCGCCGATTTTTCAGTCGATCTGGATTTCGTTTTTTGAATGGGACGGACTGGGAGCCAAAACTTGGGTAGGCAACCAGAACTATGTCGAGTTGATGGATGATGACCGATTTTATACTTCCCTTTATAACAATGTCATTTGGCTGGTGTTGTATATGCTGGCCGTACCTGCGGGCCTGTTCATTGCCCTGTTTCTAAACCAGAATGTATGGGGTATCAGGCTCTACAAATCCCTGTTCTTTTTTCCTTTTGTTATCTCTCAGGTAGTTGTTGGGCTGGTATTTTCCTGGTTTTATGATCCATCCAATGGAATAATTGCCCTGATCTTCAATATCTGGGGCGGAAACCCACCGGCAATATTGGCTGATGAGCGATATGTAACCTATGGTATCATTGCCGCCGGGCTCTGGCCACAAATCGCCTATTGCATGATTCTTTATCTGACCGGACTGAATAATGTTTCTCCAGATCAGATTGAAGCGGGAAGGCTCGATGGTGCCCGTGGTCTTAAGATGCTCTGGTATGTGATCCTGCCACAACTGCGCCCGGCCACTTTCATTGCGATTGTTGTAACAGTGATCGGGGCATTGCGTTCATTCGACCTGATATCCATCATGACCCAGGGTGGGCCCTATGGTTCCTCCAACGTATTGGCTTATTATATGTTTGAGACCGCGCTTTCCGAATATGGGTACCGCATGGGCTATGGCGCCTCGATAGCTGTAGTATTGTTTCTGATCATGATGGTTTACATCTGTTTTTTCCTCTGGCGTATGTATGTGCAGGAAAAGGAGGGCCACTGACATGTTTCCGCATCCAATCGAAAAGTCTTCAACTGCGACACAGATAACCTATAAAGTTCTTTTGCCTGTTGCCCTTTTTGTCTGGCTGCTGCCTCTGATTGCGGTGATGGTTACTTCCATCAGGTCTGCTGGCGATATTAACGCTGGTAATTTCTGGGGCTGGCCTCGTGAATTCAACCTGATTGAAAACTACACCGCTGTTTTCAACAATTCGCCAATGGGAACTTTTATTCTCAATTCTGTAAAAGTAACCATACCGACCATCATATTGACCCTGGCTCTATCCTGCATGGCCGGCTACGCATTGGCAATTTACCGGTTCAGATTAAATATGACCCTGTTCTTCATATTTATTGCAGGCAATTTTGTTCCCTTTCAAATTCTGATGGTGCCGGTGCGAGAACTGTCAGTAAATACAGGTCTTTATGATACTGTCACTGGTCTGGTATTATTCCATGCGGCGTTTCAGGCTGGCTTCTGTACCTTATTCATGCGTAATTTTATCCGGGCATTGCCGTTTGAACTGATTGAGTCGGCCCGCATTGAAGGGGTTGGAGAATTCAGAATTTTCTGGAACCTCGTTCTGCCTCTGGTTCGTCCGGCTATCGCAGCTTTGGCTGTCCTTGAATTTACATTCATCTGGAATGATTATTTCTGGGCGACAGTGCTGGTAAATGGTCAACATGCAATGCCGATTACCGCAGGACTGAAATCCCTTAACGGTCAGTGGATAGCTCAATGGCAACTGATCTCTGCCGGATCAATCATGGCAGCGCTACCCCCGGTAGCGATGTTTTTTCTGATGCAAAAACACTTTATTGCCGGACTGACGCTTGGTTCAACTAAAGGGTAGTGGATATGGCAAATGCAGAAATCGCATCGCCAAAAATTACTTTCATTGGCGCCGGTTCAACGGTTTTCATGAAGAAACTGATTGGTGATATCCTGCTGAAACCGGCACTGAATGCAGCCACAATAACATTGATGGATATCAACAATGACAGATTGGCGGAATCAGAGATGGTTGCAAGAAAGCTTGTATCGTCCCATGCCGTGCCAGCGGTCATAGACAGTACAACCGATCAACGCAAGGCATTACAGGGCGCGGATTTCGTTATTGTGGCATTTCAGGTCGGCGGATATGATCCCTGCACCATTATTGATTTCGAGGTGCCAAAAAAATATGGCCTGCGTCAGACAATTGCAGACACGCTGGGTATTGGCGGGATCATGCGCGGGTTGCGCACAGTACCCCATCTATGGAAAATCTGTGAAGATATGCTTTCAGTTTGTCCCAACGCGCTACTGTTGCAATACGCAAATCCGATGGCAATCAATACCTGGGCAATTGCGAATAAATATCCGGATATAAGACAAATTGGCCTGTGCCATTCCGTACAGAATACGGTTTTTGAACTGGCGCGCGATCTGGAAATTCCACAAGATGAAATCCGCTATCATGCCGCCGGTATCAATCACATGGCATTCTTTCTAAAGTTTGAACAACGGTTGACGGATGGTTCGTATAGAGATCTGTACCCGCTTCTCAGACAGGGCTATACCAGCGCAAACATTCCCAAACCCAGCCACTGGAATGAGCGTTGCCCGAACATTATCCGCTATGAAATGATGATGCGGACCGGATATTTCGTCACCGAAAGTTCAGAGCATTTTGCTGAATATGTTCCCTATTTTATCAAACGCGACCGCCAGGATCTGATTGACAGGTTTCGTGTACCACTGGATGAATATCCCAAAAGATGTGTTGAGCAGATTGATGCCTGGAAGGAACAGATCGATGAACTGCAAAATGCCCAGTCAATTGAAGTTGATCAATCAAACGAGTATGCCGCTATTCTGATGAACTCGATTGTAACCGGCCAACCTGCAGTCATCTATGGAAATGTCCAGAACAATGGCGCAATATCATCACTGCCGCAAAAATGCGCGGTTGAGGTGCCCTGTCTGGTTGATGGCAACGGTATCCAACCGACAAAAGTCAACCAAATACCTCCACAACTTTTGGCGCTTATGCGCACCAATATCAACGTTCAGGAACTGACGGTCGCGGCGTTGATGGAGGAAAATCGCGAACACATATTCCATGCGGCCATGCTTGATCCGCATACGGCAGCAGAGCTTGACCTGGAGCAAATCTGGAATATGACTGAAGAGCTAATTACCGCCCATGGAACATGGCTTCCGGGCTGGATTGACCAACGCAAATCAGAAAAGGTGACTTAATGGAAGGTTCCGCTGTATTCCCCGATTTGAAAGACAAATCAGTATTTATTACCGGGGGGGGCTCGGGGATAGGGGCTTCTCTGACCAAGGGTTTTATCGCCCAGGGTGCAAAAGTAGCATTCGTTCAACGATCAGATGCAAGCGAATTTTGCGATGTGCTTGCAGCCCAATATGCAAATCGCCCGCTTTTTATCTCCTGTGATATTACAAACAATGAAGCCTTGCTTCACTCCATCGATATAGCCAGAAAAGCCAATGGCCCGATTACGGTTCTGGTCAATAATGCTGCTGCTGATACACGCCATCAGATTGAAGGCTACACCATTGAGGAATGGGACCGGTCACTCAATATCAATCTGCGCCCGCATTTTTTCACTGCGCAAAAAGTGATGGATGATATGAAACAGGCCGGTGGCGGATCGATCATCAACTATTCGTCTATTTCCTATCTGATGGGCCAGGCTGGCTATGCTTCCTATCTGTCGTCGAAAGCCGGAATAACCGGATTAACGCGGGCATTGGCACGAGAACTCGGGCCCCATAATATCAGGGTCAACACGTTGCTGCCAGGATGGGTTTTGACTGACAGGCAAAAACAGTTATGGGTAACGCCAGAAGCCCTGTCGGCCCATCTGGAAATGCAGTGTCTCAAACGGGAGATTGAACCGGATGATATGATCGAGCCCACTCTGTTCCTTGCTTCATCGGCGTCACGAATGATGACCGGCCAGGCTCTGGTTGTCGATGGCGGAGTTGTGGTGACCGGATGAAGCCTTTTTGCGTAGCAATAGATTGGGGAACAACCACATTTCGGCTTTGGTTGCTGAACAGTGACGGAAATAAGATGCTTGAGCGCCGAAGTGATGAGGGGTTGCTCCAGGCGCAGGCCAGGGGATTTGATAACATCGTCGAGCAATATCTGGGTACATTTGGTGTTGAGGATAATCTGCCGGTGATTGTCTGCGGCATGGCCGGCTCCAGGCAGGGGTGGCAAGAGGCTCGATATGTTAATACCCCGAGTGAATTAAACCAGATTATTGATAATGCGGTTACCGTTCCCCACAGAAGTTATGATATCCGTATTTTGCCTGGTATTGCTCAGCGAAATTTACTCAATCCCGATGTGATGCGCGGAGAAGAAACCCAATTGCTTGGCCTGCTTGATCAACTTCCTGAAGATGGATTTGTCTGCATGCCGGGCACCCACTCAAAGTGGGTTAAATTCAAACAAGGCCAGCTGCAGTATTTTTCAACTTTCATGACCGGGGAATTGTTTGGATTACTGGCCAATCATTCAATTCTCAGGCTGGGTGAGGGAGAACCCAGGGAGTTTTCTCCCGGCACCCCCATATTCCTCAGATCATTGGCTCAATCGGTCGATAATCCGCAGGAAATAACCAATCGTTTGTTCAAGGCACGATCATCTTATTTGCTCGGATATAATTCCCTCGCCAGCAGTGCTGCAGAATTGTCAGGCAGTGTTATTGGTCTGGAAATTGCCGGTGCGTTGTCCAGATATGGACCTATTGAGAAAGTGACACTGGTGGCGACCGGCCAATTGGCCGAACTCTACCAATCCGCCCTCAAGTCACAGGGAATTGCCGTTCATAGCTTTGATGCAGACGATGCTGTGAGAAGTGGGTTATACACGGCGGCAAAAGCGTTGTGGTCGCATAATTATGAAAGAAAAAAGGCGTGAAGCGTGAAATCACACACTGGCCGCAGTTCAAACGACCACTAATTGCCATTCTCCGCGGGATCAGTCCGCTTCAGGCAGTTGATGTTGCCAATGTACTGATTGAAGAAGGTTTTGAAATAATCGAAATTCCGCTTAATTCACCCGATCCGTTTTATTCCATAGAAAAAATCGCCAAAATTACTCCCGATAAAATCTTGATTGGTGCGGGGACTGTGCTTTCAGTTCCCGACGTCCATCGTCTTGCTGATGCAGGCGGTAAATTGATGTTGGCACCCAACATCAACCCACTGGTTTTGCGACGCGCTGTTGAATATGGTCTGATAACCGTGCCGGGTATATTTACCGCAACTGAAGCCCTGCTTGCCATTCACTCTGGAGCATCCGCTTTGAAAATCTTTCCGGCAAGTGTTCTTGGTCCTTCCGGCATCAAGGCAATCTCGGCAATATTGCCGGATGACACCGTAATGGCAGCAGTAGGCGGCGTATCTGGTGAAAACTTTGCTACTTACAAATCGGCGGGCGTCAACACTTTCGGGCTGGGCTCAAGCCTTTATAGTCCCGGTGATTCGACAAAAGAAATACGGGTGAAGGCAAATGGTGTCATAAAGACCTATGATGATATTTTTGGAATTGAGAATGAACAGTGAAGCTCACGCTATTTCAACCTGTTTAGGGTTAATCCATGCTCAGCGATGATCAAGACCGGGCCCTGGGGGTTTGTTACTATCCCGAGCACTGGCCTGAGGAAACCTGGTCTCAGGACGCAAGGCGAATGCGCGAATTGGGCATCCGCTTCGTCCGCATTGGTGAATTCGCCTGGTCGAAACTGGAACCGGCGCGCGCAGATTATCAGTTTGACTGGCTCAACCGGGCAATAGATATTCTGCATGCACAAGGTCTGTCAGTGGTACTTGGAACCCCAACCGCCACACCGCCAAAATGGCTGGTTGATGAAATGCCCGATATGCTCGGAGTTGACGCTGACGGGCAGATTAGAAAGTTTGGCTCAAGGCGGCATTATTCGTTTTCTCATACAGGCTATCGTTCTCAATGCCAGCGTATTGTCAGCGAATTGGCAAAACGCTTTGGCACCCATCCTGCTGTAGTCGCCTGGCAAACTGACAATGAATACGGCTGTCACAATACAACACTATCTTTTTCTCCTGTCGATCTTGCGGCATTTCGAAACTGGCTGGCGCGCAAGTATCAATCGGTTGATGCGTTAAACAAGGCTTGGGGAAATACATTCTGGTCAATGGAATATGGCGATATTGATGAGGTCGAATTACCAAATCTGACAGTCACTGAAGCCAATCCGGCCCACAGGATGGATTATCAGCGCTTTGCTTCAGATATGGTGATTGAGTTTAATCGCCTGCAGGTGGAGATACTCCGCAAATATTCCCCGGGTCGCGACATTGTTCATAACTTCATGGGACGCATTCTTGATTTTGATCATTTTGCTTTGGGCAATGATCTTGACATATCTTCATGGGATTCCTATCCGCTTGGCTTTCTGGAAGATCGTTCGGACAATAGTGATGAATGGAAAAGTCGGTTTGCCAGAACCGGTGATCCGGATTTTCAGGCGTTTCATCATGACCTCTATCGAGCAACGTCAAAGGGGCGCTGGTGGGTAATGGAACAGCAACCGGGTCCGGTTAACTGGGCGCCGCATAATCCTGCACCTCGAAGCGGGATGGTTCGGTTGTGGAGTCTTGAGGCATTGGCTCACGGGGCTCAAACTGTGAGCTATTTTCGCTGGCGCCAGGCTCCGTTTGCCCAGGAGCAAATGCATTCCGGATTGCTGCGCAGCGATGGGGTGGAAGCAGAAGGTTTTCATGAGGTTGAGAAAGTTCAGAAAGACATCAGGATAATCAAATGGCCGGCCCAGGCCTTGTCGCAGGTTGCCATTGTCTTCGATTATACATCTTCATGGGCCTGGGAGATACAGCCCCAGGGTAAGGAGTTTGACTATTTCAGGCTGATTTTTGACCATTATAGAATACTACGTAAACTGGGTTTTTCGATCGATTTCATCTCCTCACAAACCCGGGACCTGTCCGGATATAAACTGGTAATTGTCCCCGGTCTGTTTGCCTGGACACCTCAACTCCGCCAGGCTTTGGTGCAATTTGACGGTGAAATTCTGATCGGACCGCGCAGTGGATCAAAAACAGTAAATTTCTCGATTCCCGATCAATTGCCGCCCGATCTCCCTACGGAAATTCTCGATCTGAAAGTCTCAAGGGTCGAGAGCCTCAGGTCGGATTGCCCGGTCAAAACCAGACATGGCAAATTTCGGTTCTGGCGCGAACATGTCATTGCCGGCCCTGAGACGAAAGTGGAATTCGCAACCTCAGACGGTTCACCGGCTCTGGTTCGCCAAAACAACATAACCTATCTTTGTGGCTGGCCTGATGGGCACCTGCTGCAATCCGCCCTCAACGGTTTGGCAGAAGCGGCCGGGTTAAAAACCCGCCGATTGCCCGATGGCGTGCGTCTGCGTCGCAGTGGCGATTTGACATTTGTCTTCAATTACGGGGATTGCGATTTCGATGCATCTGGCTTGGAACTGGGTGAATGCAGGCTGGGCGGAACACAAATACCGCCTTCCGGCGTATCGGTGTTTGAATCCGGATAAATCAGGTCATCAACCCACAAACAGGGTGCAAATGGCAGGAATCAGTTTGATCCCGGAATATCAGGCAATCGGGTTAAATACCCGGACAGGTGGAGGGTAATTGGGAGCTGACCAAATTCGATTTATTAGCTCTTTGCCTCTCAGGCAATTTCTCACAATGTTCGCGCTATCACCGCTCAGGCATTCAAAGCCTGTCTCCAGTTGCTGCCTTTGGCTACCAAGGAATGCACCAGATTGACCGCATCTGGTGCATCCAGGCCGTAACCGTCTGCACCGATCTGGTCGGCGAACTCCCGGGTGAGCGGCGCTCCGCCAACGATGATCGGGTAGGGTTCATCGGCCTGTTTGAATGCCGTAATGATTTTCGACATTTGTGGCATGGTGGTGGTTAACAGCGCAGAAAGGCCAATAACGTCAGGTTTCAGTTTGCGCGCCTTGTCGAGTATTTCTTCACCGGATTTATTGACTCCCATATCAACCACCCTGTAGCCGGCGCCTTCCAGCATCATGGCGACCAGATTCTTGCCGATATCATGCACATCGCCCTGTACAGTCGCCAGTAATACCAGCCCTTTTGGTTCGACGCTTGAATTGGTCAGCATCGGGCGCAGGATTTCCAGCCCGCTTTTCATGGCGCGCGCTGACAACAGCATTTCAGGCACAAATATTTCACCATCAGAAAACATGTTGCCGACTTCTTCCATCGCTGCAATCAGTGAAGTTTCCAGAATTGAAGACAGCGGAACATCTCTTGCCAGAGCCTCATTTACATTGGTAACTGCCTCATCAGTTTCCCCGTTGACAACATGGTCAAACAAATCATCAAGCAGGGCTTCATCCTTGTCTGGCAGGTTGCTGAAGATATTGATGACTTGATGTTTCCTGTCGGCCTCCGGTCTATTACCGAATTTTTCATAATCAGCAGCTTCCGGTGTGCCGCTGGTATGCCGGCCCGACCAGGGGCGACTGCCGTCGCGATAATTCTGAATGGCGGCGACGGATGCCTGGACCATTTCGACCGGCGTCTGCGAACTGAAATTGCAAAGGTACAACAAATTTTTTCCACCCGCCCCGGCGATTTCCAGATATTCATGAATACGCTTTTCAATCTCTTCCGCCGGTCCCTGCATCAATAGATTGTTGGAAACTCCAAACATCGCCGGCAGATCCCGCGCTATCGCATAATCCTTGGCTTTTTGAGCGCCGATCCGGTAGAGATCAGGATCCTGCACTTTCAGATAAAGTGGATTGGCACGCAATTTGAATTCCCAGAATTTTTCCTGATCCTCAACAAAGGAATCTCCCCACCAGTTGTCAACAATGGTTTTGTTATCGGTCAGCGAGCGTAGGCGTTCAATATAATGAAGCGCGAATTCTTCCAGCATATCAAGTGTGATGAACGGCAATGAGGCTACCGCATCGCTGCCGGGTACTATGGTCACATTGGGAAATCGGCGACAGAATTCGTTAATATAGGGCGCGATCACCTCGTCGGTCAGGTAAGTCATCACCTTGTGTACATAGGCCGGATTGTCCTGCATCTGCAGCACCAGCGTTTCAAAGGTCATCACCTGGGAGGCAAGTGTAAACGGCGCACAAAAAACCAGTGAAGGTTCTACTCCACTGACCTCGCGAAACAGGCTCGACACGTCCATGGCGAACGGCACTCTTCCCGCGTTAAGATCGATCGGTTTCAAATGGGCCAGATCTTTTTCACAGGTTACCAGCGGCGTTGTGTTGTCGATGGCCGGAGTCAGGTCATCGAACTTGATTAACTTGCAGCCGATCGCCTCGGCCTCGATATTATAGGCATCCCAACATAGATCAGGCGTATCAAAGTTCAATTCATGCGCGGTTTTCATTGCGCCAAAAACAAAACTTTCCGGATTGGAATAAAACTCCCAGGCATTGATACCCGCATAGGCCATGTTGAATTCATGGCACTGCTGGACAAACGGGGTTTTATCGCTCTGGTTATTCAAAAACCCGTTTTCAAGTAGTTCATAACCAGCGCTGAAATCAAACTGTGAAAAATCTTGATTTGTCATCCGGGGATATCCTTTGCCAGTCTGCCAACAGGATTTCGTCCATTTTACACCAAAACAGCTTTTTTCGTGCTGTGTTTATTGTTATACTCACATTCGCCTAACGTATGTGACCTGAATTGATGAGGGTTGAGAAAATGAATCTGGACTGGCGTATTTCCATGGCCATGAGTTATCTGGCAGCGTTTGAAAAGGCTGTTGACAGTGGCAGCTTTACCAAAGCGGCAAAGGCCATGGGTAAAACCCAGCCGTCAATCAGTCGCAATATTCGGGCGCTGGAGGATTTACTTGATGTTCAACTGTTTGAACGACTGCATCACCGGGTGGAACTGACTGAAGCCGGATCAGAATTCTATGATGCGGTTAAACTGGGCCTTGGTCACATTCGCCAGGCTGCCAAAAGGATTACCGCGCAGCAGACTCCCAATACTTTGTCGATTGGTTGCACCTATGGCTTTGCCCATCTGTGGTTGATGCCCAGATTTTCCGCCTTGCAAAAACTTTTTCCTGAATTCGAATTGCGTATGGTTACATCTGATACAAATACGATTTTCGACCTCGAGGAAATAGATTTTGCCCTGCGGTTTGGCAAGGGTGAATGGAGTGACGGGGAAAGTGAAAAATTATTCGGTGAAGAACTCTTTCCTGTCTGCTCTCCGGAATTTGCCAATGAGCATTTTGGTGGAGTACGCCGTGTCAGCGCTTCAGCCCTGTCTTCAGCCCCTCTCATTCATGAACGGCGGGAAAAATACAGCTGGCTTTCATGGTCGCAATGGCTGGCCCGCCACGGTGTCAGTCACGTAACCGAAAAAGGTACCTATTTTTATGACAGTTACGCGCTGACGTTACAGGCGGCTATTGACGGGCAAGGCATTGCACTTGCCTGGCAACATCTGGCGGAGCCACCTTTAAAAAGAGAGCAGCTGGTGGAGATTGAAGACCTGCGGATCAGGACAGAATATGGCTATCATCTGGCCTGCCGTTACGGACACCCGATGGCGGAAAAAATTACCGATTGGTTCAAGTCGATGGCGAGGCTTCAGGAAACCGATAGTCATCGACAGCAATAAATATTTGCGTCGTTTGTGGTAATTCCAGCCGAGGCAGACCGGCTTGGTCTGGATATCCACATGGGCGTATTTGAAACATTTTCATATTAACAAGCCACCATTATCCGGCATTTGTTGATTCCAATAACAGATCTATCATTAATGTTGTATGGCCTACCTAAATGATTTACTGTGTCATCAGTTTCGTTTTAATGGTAAAACGCAGCTTGTTAAGCTGATTATTTGTTGAAAGACTGTCTGATGGTAAATGCCGACAAATTCTCATTGCGTCAGGAAGCCATACTGAACCAGATCAAACACGAGGGCAGTGTGCAGGTTGACCGGTTGGCTGAGGTCTTTGTGACTACCCCCCAGACAATTCGCAAGGACCTGCAGGTGTTGGCGGATGCCAACAGGATCATGCGGTTTCACGGCGGTGCATCTTTGTTGACAGGCCTGGAATACACGGATTTTGAAATTCGCAGGAAGATTTCCCCCCGGCACAAGGAAGCGATTGGCAAAGCGGTAGCCGATCGTATTCCCAATAATATTGCCCTGATGATCAATGCCGGAACCACAACAGAGGCCGTCTCAAAGCAGTTGAAACACCATACCGGCCTCAAGATTGTCACAGATAATGTTAGTATTGCCAATGACATGCGCCTGTTTGAGGGGGTGGAGGTAATGGTGCCCGCCGGCATAGTTAGAAGGTCTGACGGCGCCATCCTGGGTGAAACAGCGGTGGATTTTATTCGCATGTTTCGTGCTGATATCGGTGTTATCGGTGCCGCAGCCATATCTTCCGATGGTGCACTTCTCGATTATGACCTGCGCGAGGCAAATGTGGCGAGAGAGATAATCAGAAATTCACATCACATTATATTGGCGGCGGACAGTTCGAAATTCGAAAGCTCCGGTCCCGTTCAGATTGGCCATATTTCACAGGTCGATACACTGGTGACCGATCAGTGTAATCATTCAACGATTCTCGAGTTGTGCAAAATGCACAACATTGAACTCGTTGAGGCGGCAAAATAATAATAACTTGACTTATGCTTTCGTTTTGGTCAAATTTCGAAAGAAACGAATTTGATTTTGGCGATGCTTGTTGCAAACATCGAAGGGAGCGGTTATCAGCGTGCTTAAGGGAATGCTTGGCATAATAGCAACGCTGAACTCGCTGGTTTTGCGAATTTGCAAAAATATTGCCTGGATTGCATTGGCCTTGATGGTGATCGTCATTCTTCTTCAGGTGATTTTCCGTTATGCCATGAATAGTGCGCTCGCCTGGCCAGACGAAGCCGCAAGATTTCTGATGCTGTGGATGACAGGGTTGATAGCGCCGATGGCTTATCGTTCGGGTGGTTTTGTTGCTATTGACATGCTCGAGCTTGCCTTGCCAAAACGGCTGGGCCTGATTGTAGGCCTTGTACTTTTGCTGTTATCAACAATGGTTTTGTATTTTGCCATCCAATTGGGCTGGAACCATACGATGGGTTTTGGTGGCAATTTTGACTCTTCTTCTTTGTGGGTGCCGCTGGACTGGATCGGTTTGGAGGCATTGAAAGTAAAATTGCGCTATATGTATGGCTCATTGCTTGTTTGCGTTGTGTTACTATTGTCAGTGAATATTGAACTGATCATACGTACTATTTTGAATATCATCAGCCCCGAAACGGGACTGCCAACTGTGAATAGCGATGAATTAGCTGTAGCGGGTGGTGATTGATGTTAGTCTGGTTTCTTCCTGTATTTCTGATTTTCCTGATGGTCGGGATGCCGGTGTTTTTCGCTCTTCTTTTTTCACCGGGAGTTCTTCTGCTGTTGAATGGGCAGGAACGCGACATCGCGCTGTTATACCGAAATGTCTACAATGGGATGGACAGTTTTCCTCTGATGGCATTGCCGTTTTTCATGCTGGCAGGTGAATTGATGAACAGGGGCGGCATCACCATGCGGCTGGTGGAGTTTTCCCAGGCGTTGATGGGGCATCTGCGCGGAGGGCTTGCCCATGTCAACATCCTTTCCTCCATGCTTTTTGCCGGCCTTTCAGGATCAGCCGTAGCGGATACATCAGCGCTGGGCTCAACCCTTATCCCGGCGATGGAAAAAAATGGTTACAGTCGAAAATTTGCCGCCGCCGTTACCGCCGCCAGTTCTGTTATCGGCCCAATTATCCCGCCATCGGGTATCATGATCATCTATGCCTATGTCATGGGGGAAAGTGTTGCAGCGCTCTTTCTGGCAGGAATTGTGCCGGGTATTCTTGTTGGTGTTGGCCTGATGCTGGTGGTTCGGCTGATGGCCGATAAATACGAACTTCCGGTGGCTGAGCGAATAGTTAACAAAAATCAGGATTTGACAGCTCTTGAACACTGGATTTCCCTGATATTGCTGCGCATCAATGTTGCAGGTGTATTAATGGCGGCATATTTCGCCGTCGGAGCCCTGATCGCATGGCAGAGTGGTTATTCTATCAGCATAAACGGTTGGATTCTTTTTACCGTATTTTTGATAATTGCGCATTTTCTGATGCTTGTCATGCGCCGTCAGGTTACCAGTGATTTTCGTATAGTTTGCAAAAGAGCTGTTGCACCGCTACAGGCACCCATAATCATATTGGGCGGCATTCTTGTCGGCGTATTCACACCCACTGAAGCATCAGCGGTTGCAGTAGCCTACGCCCTGATGATTTCATTTTTTGTTCTTCGCTCTATGAAGCTTTCTGATCTACCGGCAATCCTGACTAAATCAGCCATTGGATCTTCAACCGTGTTGTTGCTGGTGGGAGCGGCAGTTGCATTCAAGACGGTGGTCAGCTTAAGCCATGCCCCGGAACAATTGGCAGCAGGAATCCTCAGCCTTAGCAATGACCCTCTGATATTGCTGTTCCTGATCAACATGCTTTTATTTATAGTTGGCATGTTTCTCGACGCAGGGCCTGCAATTATTATTCTTGGACCTATTCTGGCACCCATATTCTTGAGTATTGGCGTTCACCCGGTCCATTTTGCAATCATTATGTCGGTCAATTTGACCGTTGGTCTCGCAACTCCACCCATGGGGCTGGTATTGTTTGTCGCCTCATCAGTTTCTGGCGAGCGGGTTGAAACTATCTCGCGTGCCATTTTGCCATTTCTTGCGGTCGAGGTTGCGGTAATTTTCCTGATTACCTATTTCCCGGCTATTTCAATGACCGTGCCTAGATTGACCGGTTTTGTGCAGTAAGAAATAATTATCACATGTATCACAAACAGGAGGAAATACAGTGTTTAGAAATACAATGAAATCTTTTGTCGTGGCAGCTATGCTGGCGGGTTCAACGCTTGCAGCTACCGCTGCGGATTATACAATCCGCGCAACAGCAAACTCAAACGAAAATGACGAGGACTATGATGGACTGGTCGTCTTCAAAAACTATGTTGAAGCTGCATCAAATGGCGCTATTTCGGTAGAACTGTTTATTGGCACGCAGCTTTGCTCAAAAGGCGCTGAATGTCTCCAGGGCATCGCTGATGGTTCGATCGACATTTACATCTCAACGTCGGGGGGTGCTTCAGGCATTTTCCCCTATGTTCAGGTTCTTGATCTTCCATATCTGATGGCCAGTGATCGTATTGCTGAAGAGGTTCTCGCTGGTGATTTTACCCGCACGATGCGTAAAATGGCATTGGTTGATTCCAATGATTCAATTCGACTAATGACTATTGGCAACACAGGTGGATGGCGCAATTTCGCCAATACCAAACGAAGAGTGACACAGCCCTCCGACATGAAGGGCCTGAAAATACGTACCGTTGTGGCAGATCTTCCTCAAGAGCTTGTGAAAGCGATGGGTGCCTCACCTACCCCAATCCCGTGGCCTGAATTATTCACCTCATTCCAGACTGGTGTGGTTGAAGGATCCAAAAACGGTATCACCGACATCATGGGCATGAAATTTCCCGACGCAGGTCTGAAATATGTGACCCTCGATGGCCATGCTTATATGGGTGCTCTCTGGTGGATGAATAATCAGAAGTTTGTTTCAATGCCTGAAAATCTGCGCCGTGTAATAGTTGACGGCTTTGCCGCGCTTCAACAGGCCACTTTTGCCTCGCCGAAGAGGAAATCAATCAAGGCTTATGAAGAGTTTGTTGCTGGCGGTGGTGATCTTTATGTTCCTTCACCTGAAGAAAAAGCAAAATTCAAAGCGGCCGCAACCCCGGTTTATGCTTGGTTTAAGTCCAATATCAAAGGCGGAGCGGAAATATTTGACGCTCTTAATGCTGGTGTGGCAAAGGCAGAAGAAAAGCTGAATGCCGGCACAATGATGGATATCAAATAATCTCATCAGCCAATAACGACAGGGTCGCCATCGAACGACCCTGTTACCGGAACGGATAGAGCCATTGTTTATAATCATCTATCAGCAGGTGAGCTTCCTCGATTTGTTTAGACGACATTTTCTTGACCACTTCATCCTGGGAAATAGCCGCATCGGGGTCGCCCCCGATGGCGGAGAGGACGTACCACATATAGGCTCTGACAAGATCGGGAGCCGGCATACCGCGCCCGACTTCATAGTACCAGCCAACCCCGGACTGGGCGCCTGGATGCCCTTTCATGGAAGCGCGCAGATACCATTCAAATGCGCGGGTATCATCACGGGCAACGCCAAGCCCCATCGCATACATCACACCAATCAGTTCCTCAGCTTCCGCATTTCCCGAGCGTGCAGCAGGCTGGAGCTGCTGCATCGCCTCCGCAAAATTGCCTTCATCCATCAGATCGCGCGCAGTTTCAAGCTCCGCCAGAGCCGGAGAAGCAATGGTCAACAGCAATACCAGACGGGCGGTAAAAAACATCAATCGCATCTTGTTTCCTTTTTTCTGTCACTTGGTTTTCTGACAAGTTTGCCTCAATTGCAAGCTGCTGAACTGCCGGAGCAACTGGTATCAGAAGATTTTCAGTTAGTCAGTGAAGCAAAAGCGCGCATCGGTCACTTGCTGTTTTATGATCCGGTATTGTCGGGAAACAGGAACATTTCATGCGGCACCTGCCATAATCCGCAATTTGGCACTTCTGATGGTTTGTCACTGGGCATCGGTGAGGGCGGAACAGGTTCGGGACCGCAGCGAAGCGCCGGTACAGGCAAAACTCGCATAAGAAATCGCATCCCGCGCAATTCCCCTGGCTTGTGGAATCTGGGTGCAAAGGAAATAACCAAGTTGTTTCATGATGGCCGATTGAGCATATCTGATATTTATGGCAACGGATTTAATTCTCCGGCGCAAGAATGGTTGCCATCCGGTCTGGACAGCATTCTGGCGGCTCAGGCACTATTTCCCATGACCTCGCAGTTTGAAATGGCCGGCGATCCAAGAGAAAATGAAGTCGCCGGGGCCGCCCATGACCGCATTGATGCAGTTTGGCCAATACTTGCCAAGCGGGTTCGCACGATTCCCGAATACGGGAACATGTTTGTCGCTGCATTTGAAGAGGTGCGCGTTCCATCAGATGTCAATATCACCCATATAGCTAATGCAATCGGTGCATTTGAGGCGCTGGAATGGCGATCATCCGATAGTCCGTTTGATGCATATCTTGCCGGTAATGACACTGCGTTGAGCGAGCAGCAAAAACAGGGACTGGAGATTTTTTTCGGCAAGGGTGGATGTGCAAATTGCCACTCAGGCAAATTGTTTACCGATCATGAATTCCATGCACTTGCGCTGCCCCAGTTTGGTCCCGGACGTACCCGAAATTTTGATCCATATGTTCGCGATGTAGGAAGGATGGGCGAAACTGATCGCCTTGAAGACGCCTATCGGTTTCGCACCCCCTCGCTGCGCAATGTCGCTCTCACTGCACCTTATGGTCACAACGGCGCCTATCAGACATTGCGCGGGATTATTCGTCATCATCTGGATCCGCTGCAAGCATTTGAACGATGGAACCGGAAACTGGCTGCCTTGCCCTTGGCACCCTGGTTGGCATCCATTGATTTTGTCTCCTTTGAAGATCGGCCTGAACGGATGCGATTGAAAGGGAAACTGGACATTCAAGCGATAAGCCTCATGGATGAGGAGATAGACAGTCTGGTTTCTTTTCTCGGCTCGCTGACTGGCACCGGTTCTCTTAAAGGCAGATTTGGAAAACCTGAGCGGGTGCCTAGTGGGCTGAAGGTGGATTGATGGCAGATGTTTTTGTGGCAGGCGTGGCAGTTGTCGATTTTGTCTTCAATGTGGATAAGATGCCAACCCGTTTTGAAAAATATCGTGCGACAGATGCTGTGATAGTTGGTGGCGGCTGTGCCGCCAATGCGGCGGTGGCAATTACCCGGTTGGGTGGACATGCATCACTTGCCGCGCGGCTGGGTGATGATGATATGGCTGAAATCATTCTTGCTGACCTGCAGCGTGAACACGTCAATACTGATCTTGTTCTCAGAGCAAAGAATGGGCGTTCCTCATTTTCATCGGTCTATGTTGACCCGCGCGGCGAACGCCAGATCATGAATTTCAGGGGTGCCAGTCTTGAACAAAGTGCCCAGTGGCTTGATGCCATACCGTATACGGATGCGGTTTTGACCGATAATCGCTGGTCGCCGGGAACCGCTAAAACTACAGAGATAGCCCGCAGGCGTGATGTTCCGGGAATTGTCGATGCTGAAGATCCAATCGATATCGAATCTCTGACAAAAGCTTCCCATATAGCATTTTCAAAACAGGGTCTGGTTGCGCTGACAGGTGAAAGTGATTCAGCCCGTGCCCTTAGATCATTGGCAACAAGGCTGACATCCTGGCTGTGCGTCACCGATGGTCCAAATGGTGTTTATTTCCTGCGAAACGGCCAGGTCGAGCATATTCCCGGTTTTAATGTTGAGGTAAAGGATACACTTGGTGCTGGTGACATCTGGCACGGCGCATTTGCGCTTCATCTGGCTGAGGGTGCTGGTGAAGACCAGGCGATCCTGTTTGCCAATGCTGCCGCCTCATTAAAATGTACCCGGTTTGGTGGCCGCTCCGGGTGCCCGGACCGGATTGCCACCGAAAATTTCCTGAAGGAGAGAGTATGATACAGCTAACGCCAGGCAAACTGTGGGGCATGCGGCGAATGGCGAGCGCCGACGGCATTTTTAAAATGACCGCTGTCGATCAGCGTCCGCCCATCAAGCAACCGATCGCCAAATACCATGGAACCAATGACGCGCCATGGGAAGAAGTAGCGAAATTCAAGACATTGCTGGTCAAGACATTGCAATCTCAAAGCACGGCGATGTTGCTTGACCCGCATTATGCAATTCCCCACGGCATTGACAGTTTTGCCCCAACCAGAGGACTGATTGTCACTTTGGAGGATTCCTTGTTCCAGCAAACCGAAGGTGGACGGTTATCCTCACAAATCGATGACTGGTCAGTTGGAAAAATCAAACGCATGGGGGCGGATGCGGTGAAAGTTCTGGCCTGGTATCGCCCTGATGCAGATGCCGCGATATGTCAGCAGCAGAAGGATTATGTAAAACGTATTGGTGATGAATGTGCCAGATACGACATTCCGTTTTTGTTTGAGCTGCTTGTCTATCCTCTGGCAAAAGATGCCCACCAAACCGGTGATTATGTTGAAATGCAGGGAAAAAAATCCGATGATGTGCTTGCTTCCGTGGAAGAATTTGCCCATCCTGATTATGGTGTTGATGTATTCAAACTGGAAAGTCCGGTAAATGCGTCCCAGGCTGACGGATCAGCCAAAGTGCAAGCGGTATTTGATGAAATGGGTCGAATTGCCGGCAGACCGTGGGTAATGTTGTCGGCGGGTGCTGGAAAACCTGATTTCCGCAATATCCTTGATCACGCGTTCAAGGCTGGTGCATCCGGTTTTCTTGCCGGCAGGGCGATCTGGCTGGAAGCATTTACCCATTACCCGAACTGGCAGGCTATAACAAGAGATCTGGAAGGTGGTGCAGCGCAGTATCTGTCGGAGATTTCCGCCCTGGCGGACGCCAAGGCCCATAACTGGCGCACGCATGATTGTTATGGCAAATCCGGTGCAATATTTGCTCCCGCCGATGCCAGCTTCCGCCACACTTACGATACGGTTGGATGAGGCGATATGAGAATTGGAATATTACCACTGGGACGCCCCACATTTGACGTGGATTTTGCGCAACAGAAACTGGCCGCCATGCTGCAGGTACTGGATAACAGTGGGCACGATATTGTCGGTTCACGCTGCTTGTTATTTGATGTCGATGCAGCAGAAGAGGCGCTGGACAAGTTACAGCAGGCAGCAATTGACCGCTTGTTGCTATTGCAGGTCACCTTCACCGATGCCGATGTGGCGGTAAAGGCCGGCGCAGCCTTTGATGTGCCGTTGTCAATATGGGCGGTTCCCGAGCCGCGTCTTGGAGAGCGTTTGCGTCTTAATGCATTTTGTGGACTTAATCTCGCCAGTCATGCCCTCGGGTTAAACAGTCGAACATTTTCCTGGGCATATAAAGACCCCGAACTGGTTGCCACAGACGAAATTGATTTACTGTTGAAAGCAGACAGCGTTGCCAGCAGGCCTGTTGTCAAACCTTCAGCGGAATTTGCCGACAAAAATGGTGCCGCTATTGCACAAAACGTGAAAGGCAAACGCATTGCACGTATAGGCAGGCACCCGGACGGTTTTCACACCTGTGCCTATTCGGCCAGTCAACTGGAAGAGATTTCGGGTGTCCTGGTGGATGAGCTTGAACTTGGTCAGTTGTTTGATACAGCCCGGGCCATTTCAGGTGATGTGACGGCTGAAATAATGGACAATATCCGCTCGGTTGTCAGTGGACTGGAAAATGTCAATGCGCAAGAGCTTGATAAATCCCTGCGGCTAAAAGCGGCACTGGATATCATTGGATCAGATAATTCCTATGATGCTTTTGCCATACGTTGCTGGCCGGAGACATTCACCGAATATGGCGGGGCTGTCTGTGCGCCGGTATCCATGCTCGGCGAGCAAAAAGTACCGTGTGCATGCGAAGCGGATGTTTATGGCGCATTGACTCAATTGATCTTACAGGAAACCGCTCAGGCCCCGGTATTTTTGACAGATCTGGTGGATATTGATATTTCTGACAACTCAGGCGTTGTCTGGCACTGTGGCCAGGCGCCTGTTTCGATGCGCCAGCCAGAAGTGGCAGCAAGTGCGACTATCCACACCAATCGCAAAATGCCCCTTCTTTATGAGTTTCCTTTGAAGGCCGGGCAGGTAACCCTTGTGCGGATATCTCAGGCATTTGGAGAAACGAAGATGGTTCTTGCTGGCGCTGCGATGCTGGATCGGCCAATGGCTTTTACCGGCACATCCGGCGTTGTGCGTTTCGAGCGTGACGCCAATCTGGTGCTCGATGATATAATTGCCTCAGGTGTCGAACACCATATGGCGCTCGCATACGGGGAGCACCGTCCGTTATTGCGTTCAGTCGCGGCAGCGATGAGTATTCCTGTTCTGGAGTTGTGATATGATAGTTCGATATGGCCTGATTGGTTCGGGAATGATGGGGCAGGAGCACATTCGCAATATCAACCTGCTTCAGGGCGCACAAGTGTCGGCAATCTGTGATCCGGATCATTCGATGCGCGAACTTTCATCAAAAATCTGTGGCGGAACTGCGAAGCTGTATAGTGACTATCGCCAAATGCTGAGCGATGATGTTTGTGATGTTTATCTGATCGCCTCGCCAAACGATACGCATCATAAAATATTGCTGGATGTTTTACCCTGCAACAAGCCGGTACTTTGCGAAAAACCCCTGTGCACAACAACGAATCATTGCCGGGAAATTATCGCCAGGGCGAAGGGTAGAACTGCCCCTGTTTGGGTGGCGATGGAATATCGCTACATGCCGCCGGTTCAACGATTGCTTGACGAAGTGGCAAAGGGCAGGCCTGGCCCTGTTCAGATGATCAGTATCCGCGAACATCGCTTTCCTTTCCTGCCCAAAATCGGTGACTGGAACCGTTTCAACCAGCGAACGGGGGGAACGCTGACTGAGAAATGTTGCCATTTCTGGGATCTGATGCGATTTGCTCTGAAAAGCGATCCAGTACGCGTTTATGCATCCGGAGCGATGAATGTAAATCACCTCGATGAACTTTATGATGGAAAGACACCTGACATTATCGACAATGCCTATGTCATTATCGACTTTGAAAATGGTGCCCGCGGCATGCTCGATCTTTGCATGTTCGGCGAAGGTTCCCGCTGGCAGGAAGTCATATCGGTTACCGGGTCCCAGGCGCGCATAGATGCGTGCGTTCCCGGTCCAGCCCGTTTCAGCAAAGATGGCAGGGAACGCCATTCGCAACTTGTCATTGGCGAGCGACGGGCAAAAGAGGAAATCACGGAAGAGATACTGGTCGACAAGGCAATATTGCAGGCCGGTGACCATCATGGTTCCTCCTTCTATCAGCATCAGAAATTTGCCGAGATGGTTCAATCCGGCAAAGGCAAACCCGAAATTACGCTTGAGGATGGCCTTTGGGCGGTACGGGTTGGTGAAGCGGCGGAACGTTCCGCAAAAACCGGTCAGGCCATCACAATGGATCAGGTCTAATGATACTCATTACCGAATTTATGGACGAACCGGCGGTTGATACACTTCGCGCAGCATTTGAAGTTATCTATGATCCCTCTCTTGCCGATACACAGGAAAAAATCCCCGCATTGTTGGAGAGTGCAAAAGCGCTCATAGTGCGAAATCGCACGCAGGTTACCGAAGATTTGCTGAAGGTTTCACCCCGCCTTACATGCATTGGAAGACTTGGTGTCGGTCTCGACAACATCGATCAGAAAGCCTGTGCAAAAAGTGATGTAACGGTCTATCCGGCCAGCGGCGCAAATGATCTTAGTGTTGCAGAATATGTCATTACCTCCGCCATGATGCTGATGAGGAATGCTTACCAGTCCAAGCATCAAATGCTGGGCGGAGACTGGCCCAGAGCAGCCTGTGCAGGGCGGGAGATTTGTGGAAAAACACTGGGACTGGTCGGCTTCGGTGCGATTGCGCAGCGAACAGCAGGGCTGGCGAGGGCTGTCGGAATGCAGATCGCGGCCTTTGATCCATATTTACCGGCTGAACATTCCGCCTGGGAAGGTGTCAATAAACTGCAACTGGATCATTTGCTGGCGATTAGCGATGTGGTTAGCCTGCACACGCCGCTGACGCCCCAGACCAGACATCTCATTGACGCCGAGCACATTTCGATGATGAAGCCGGATGCAATTTTAATCAATGCAGCCCGCGGCGGCGTCGTTGATGAGGCGGCTCTTGCTGCTGCACTATCGACCGGGAGGCTTGGCGGCGCAGCACTCGATGTTTTCGAAACCGAGCCAATGACAAGGATTGCCGGAGCGCAGTTTAAAGGATTAGCCAACATCCTGGTGACCCCACATATTGCCGGTGTTACCGTTGAATCCAACCAGCGGGTAAGCGCCCTGATATCTGACAAGGTACTACAACATCTGAATTCGGTTGGCCGGATCACAGCCAATAAAAATGGAACATGAATAATACCAAAAACACCTGATGCGGTTGTACAGAAATCTCTGCGGACAAAATCGCCTATCCTGATATTGTCTTGTCAATAATTTCCTGAAGGAACTCAATTACCTGGGCTTTGATTTTTCCAGAGCGTTTTGACGGTCCAAACAGCGGTGGGCGAAAGCCTACAGTTACATTTCCCGGGTTTGAATGCGTTTCATAAATGAAAAACACATAGGGGCAAATGGCAAGATTACGCGAATCCGCGCTAACCGCCATATGAGTTAGCTTGGCAGAACAAAACTGCAGGTATTTAGCGTGCAGATAAGGTGATTTCTGACCGTCAGAGGTAACACTGGAGGCCGCTTCGGATGTACGCAGCAACATATCGTCCACATTGCCGATAAAATCAATCACCAGTCCCTCGTTGATAATCACATCCTGCAATTCAGTGAATATCTCGTCGAAACTGGCAGTTGTTGTTTTATAATAGGGATAAGTCCCGGTCTCCTGGGCAGCACCGTAACTTGATGCTGTTATTGTGGCTGTAATTGTTAAAAGGATAATTGCGATAAGTTTTTTCATGACCGTTTCCGTCTTTCTGTCTATCCGCAATCCATTACCCGGTATTTCCAAGAGTCTGTGAGATATGATGGTAGAGCGAATTTTTCTGTATATGCAACCATATAATTGTAGAAAAGATGGCGGCCGTTGGCTTTGATACAAGTCAAGAATTGCCCTGATGAGCACCAATTTTCCAAGTTTCACTTTCTTGGGCAAGCACTACACGTTTTATTATCGCTATCATTTGGGGTGGATAACAAAGTATCGTTACAAGGTTTTGCAAGGTGATATTCGACTGCGGATTCGTGAGATCATCGGCAGGTTTGTAGTGAGAACCGGGTCGAGATCATCAAGGGTGTGCCGGCCAGCGATCACGTGCATATGTTCGTGTCGATCCCCTCTGTCAGTGAGTGACTTGATGCGCAAGATGAAGGGGCGCTCATCACACAAGGTGCAGCACAAATTCCCGCAGTTGAAGAAGCGCTACTGGGGTAGACATTTTTGGGGCAGGGGGTATTTTTCGACCAACAACGGTGCCATTACAGATGATATCGTAATTCAGTACCTGGAAAGCCACTCAGATAAATCCACCGACGCCAGTCGGCAGTGGTTTAACTAAGCTAGGCTAACCTGGTTCAGTATGCTGATTACTGTCGGCACCATGCAGTCGGGAGGCTGTGTCTTGCATTACACACGGGAGAAATGAAATGATAAACAAAACCCTTGATCACCAGGCCGCCTGTCACAAACTGGATACCATCGCCAATGGCTGATTATGATGTAGCAATTGTCGGCGGCGGTCTCCTGGGTTCCGCGTTTGGTTGGGGCATGGCACGAGCTGGTCAAAGCTGCGTGGTGTTTGATGAAGGCGACAATGCTATCCGCACCGCGCGTGGTAACTTCGGACTGGTGTGGGTGCAAGGCAAGGGTGCCGGCATGCCAGCCTATGCTGCATGGTCAATGAAATCCACTCAGCTCTGGTCTGGCTTTGCCGCTGAATTGCAGGATTCAACCGGCATGGATTTGCATTATGTCAAAGGCGGTTACGACATTGCCGCAGATGAAGAAGAATACCGGCAATCGATCTCCAGACTGCAGCAAATTCAGGATGAAATGGGCAGTGGCGCTTATACCTATGAGATTCTGGATAATGCCCAACTGAAATCCGTCATGCCGTTGATCGGCGATATTCCCGGTGCAATTTATACGGAGCACGATGGTCACTGCAATCCGTTGACCCTGTTGCGTGCACTGCATCAGGACATGCAAAAAAGAGGTGCGCAATATCGGCCGAACTCTCCGGTCACCGAGGTAAGACAGCAGACGGGAGGGGGCTATGAACTTGTTGATCAAGCCGGACAAATCGTTGCCAGTGCAGCCAGGGTGGTTATCTCTGCCGGTCACGGCTCCACCCGGCTAGCCGAGCCCCTGGGCATCGATCTGCCAATTTATGCGGATCAGGGACAGGTACTGGTAAGTGAAAAGGTTGCTCCGATCATGCAATACCCCACCACCGGTGTGCGCCAAACCGATAATGGCAGTTTTCTGTTGGGTGTTTCCAGCAAGGATGTAGGCCTGGATACCCGTACCGACTTGACCACGTTGGCAGGAATCGCAAAACGCTGCATCAGGATATTTCCCTTCCTCGCCCGGTTGCGCCTGCAACGCGCCTGGGGAGCTTTGCGGGTAATGACGCCGGATGGCTGTCCGGTTTACCAGCAATCGGCTACTTATCCAGGTGTTTTCTCCTTTGCCTGTCATAGTGGGGTTACCCTGGCTGCCTGCCATGCGCTGGAAGTAACCAAATGGATCATGGATGGTGATATACCCGCCGCCTTTGAGGTTTTTCACCCGAGGCGTTTCCATGTTTAAGCGTATCGGCAAGAATGAGCAGCAGGTGACTTTTGAATTTTTACACCGAACGGTCATCGCCCGGGAAGGAGACACGATTGCTGCGGCCCTGTTGGCTGCAGGCATATTGGAATTTCGACAGGCACCAGAGGATCAAAGTCGGCGCGGTCCCTATTGCATGATCGGTAATTGTTTCGAATGTCTCGTCCAGATTGAGGGCTTGGGTAGCCGCCAGGCCTGTCGCGAGCGGGTCAGAAATGGCATGCGTGTGAAGCCTCATCGAGGCAGGATCGAGCTGGAGGAACACGATGAAACCTGATGTCATTGTCATCGGCACTGGCCCCGGCGGTATAGCTTCCGCGACCACTCTGGCTCAGGCAGGAGTAAATGTCCGGATTGTTGATGAACAACCCTATGCAGGTGGTCAGGTTTACCGGGCAAGTGAAAAGATCGCTGCCAGCCGGACCTCGCTGCGAGAGTGGCTGGGTTCTGATTATGCCCAGGGTCTTGACCTCATTCAGGCGGCGCGCCGGGAAGGCAATATCGATTGGTGTTTTGACACCAGCGTATGGGATATCTCGTGCCGGGAGGATGGTATCCAGCTTGGTCTGCTCAAAGATGAAAAAGCCAGCACTATCGATGCACCACACGTGGTACTGGCCACCGGAGCGATGGAACGCCCCACGCCGTTCAGCGGCTGGACTTTGCCGGGAGTAATGAGCATCGGTGCTGCACAAACCCTGTTTAAGGATGCCGGCCTGATTCCCGATGATGATGTTGTGCTCGCTGGCAGCGGTCCCTTGTTATACCTTTTTGCCAATCAGCTTCTAAATGCCGGAACAAGACCCGGGTTGATTGTCGATACCGCGCCCAAATGGGTTTCTGCGCGTCATTTACTGCAACTTGCCAGCGCAGCCAGGCACAATTTGCCCGCGCTGTATAAAGGCCTGGCCTGGCGTCAGCGTATTAATCGCGCCGGTATTCCCCATGTTTACGGGGTTTGCGAATTACACGCTTGTGGCGCCGGGCGAGTGGAAAGTGTGAAATATCGCAATGGCGGCCGTATTCAGGAGGTTCCAGCTTCATTGTTGCTGGTACATGACGGCGTTATTCCCAATACCCACCTGAGCGTAGCCGCCAATTGTCATCATATCTGGCAGGCCCGGCAGCGCTATTGGCAACCTCAGCTTGACGTGCACGGTCAAACCAGTCAGCCGGGTTTATGGGCAGTGGGTGACGGGGCAGGCATATTGGGTGCCGAGGCCGCGACATTAAAGGGGCGGATATTGGCAAGGCATCTGGCGGCAAAACTGGGCCTTATATCACCGAACGAAAGCCAGAAAACCAGTCAGAACGATCAGCGTATGCTGGCGAAACTTATTCCCTTGAGAAGGTTTTTGGATCAGCAATTCCCGCCCGCTGCGGCCTTCAGGGAGCCGGGCAATGATACTGTTGTTTGCCGCTGTGAAGCTGTCAAGGCACAGGAAATTCGCCAAATCGCTAAACTGGGATGTGTTGGCCCCAACCAGGCCCGCTCTTTTACCCGTGCCGGCATGGGCCCCTGCATGGGACGCCAATGCGGTAACAATGTTAGTCAGTTGCTGGCCGACGAGCTGGGCAAAAGTGTGCAGGAGGTGGGCTATTATTCCACGCGTCCCCCTATCAAGCCCGTAACACTGGGACAGCTGGCCAGCCTCGCCGATTAACGTGAATGAAAAGATGAGAGTTTAAAGATTTGTACTGTATTCCGGTTGGTAAAGATCGGATTGTCTGAAAAGTTCAGCAAGCCCGGAGCACCGGCGTCAATGCCAGGGTCAATGGCTCCAGTTTCATCCAATCAGTTTTTCGATTTCATTCACCTTTTGCGCCACCAGAGCGCTGTTGCCTCTGGCCTCGACATTCAGCCGCAGCAGCGCTTCCGTATTCGATGCACGCAGGTTGAAACGCCAGTCCCTGAAGGCAACGCTCAGTCCATCCACCTTTTCTACAACGGGGTTTTCGTTCTCCCCGCCTTTTTCATAGAAATTTTGCACCCGGGAAATTGCCTCTTCCGTCGATTGAACCTTGTAATTCAATTCACCGCTACAGGGGAAAGCCGCAATCTGTTTACCGACCATTTCTGACAGTGGCTTTTTATCGTTGCAGACGAGTTCGATGATCAGTAACCACGGTATCATCCCGCTGTCGCAATAGCCAAAATCACGGAAATAGTGATGGGCACTCATCTCGCCGCCATAGACAGCGTTTTCTTTCCGCATGCGCTGCTTGATGAAAATATGCCCGGTTTTTGAAAGAACCGGTATGCCGTCAGATTGTTTGACAATGTTGATGGTATTCCAGGTCAAACGCGGGTCGTAGATGATTTTTTCTCCCGGATACTTGCGCAAAAATGCCTCGGCCAGCAGACCAACAATATAATATCCTTCAATGAAGTTTCCTTCTTCATCAAAGAAAAAGCAGCGATCAAAATCTCCATCCCAGGCAAGGCCGATATCCGCCCGGTGTTTTGTGACTGCCTGTGCAGTGCTGTGCCGGTTTTCCGGTAAAAGCGGGTTGGGAATGCCGTTTGGAAAATTGCCGTCAGGCTGATGATGGATTTTGACAAATTCGATATCGGCGCCGCATTGGTCAAGGCGGGCTTCAATCGCATCAATTACCCGGCCAGCAGCACCATTTCCGGCATTAACCACCAGCTTCAGCGGGGTTTCGCGGTGACCGGTGAGTGGGAATAGTCTGTCGGTATCTATATAACTGACCAGATGATCAACATATTGGTCAAGCAGCGAAATTTGATCAAGGGCTCCCCTGGCGGCAACATCGTCAAATTTGCCCGACTGGGCCAGGATTTTGGTCGCCTCCAGCCGATCACCGATTGGCGTGGCGTCGCGTCCGATAAATTTCATGCCATTATAATCCATCGGATTATGGCTTGCGGTTATTTCAATGCCACCATCCACATCAAGCTGCATGGCGGCAAAATATATTTCTTCCGTTCCCGACACGCCAAGGTCAATGACATCCGCACCGGCATCCATTATTCCCCTCGCCGTTGCCCTTTTAAGTGCGTCACTGGTCAATCGGACATCGCCGCCGATGACAATTCGCCTGGCGTTCAGTTGCTGGGCAAAAGCGCGCCCTATGCGATAGGCGATATCATCATTTATTTCTTCCCCCAGTTTGCCTCTTACATCATAGGCTTTGAAACAGGTTAATTCGTCCATATTATTCAACGTCTGCTATCTGGCTACAGGTTTTGATTCTATAGTAAACCTGTCGCATTTGGGGTGGTTAAGCAATATCGAAATCCAAAAGCCTCTTTTCATGTCTGTATTGGCATAACTTTGTCGCGCTATGCCGGAACAGGTTTTTGAAATTCATGATGAATAATTGGAGTATAGCCACCGCATAGATGGGCAAGCGTAAGGGTGTTGTTGGCCCTTACTGTCCTTCGGATATGAACAATTTGTCCACACTACACGACACAGTTGCCAAGATGCCAGAGAATCAGATGAAATGGAGGATTCTGTCAACTACAACGGGATCATCCAATGTCCTCGAAACTCCCCGACACCCTGATTTTCACCTTAACCACTCATCTTGACCTGAGC
>JAAEMP010000043.1 GCA_024225445.1 Hyphomicrobiales bacterium
ATATCCTGCATTATTCATTCAGGTCAAAAAAGGTTTCTTTTTGCTGACCTGATGACCGGACGGTTGATTTGCATAACTGGATCAGCCATTCCTTGAAAGCCATGGTAGTAGGCCTGTTGGCACTTCGTTGCGGTATCGTCAGACAATAGGGCTGGCTCTGGGGTAATATCAGATCATGGGCAAAAACCAGCGAACCTTGATCGAGGAGGCGGGCGGCCAATAGCCCCTGGCAAAGAGCCACGCCCAAGCCGTCAACGGCCAGATTAAGTGCGACGATGGAGGAATTGGCGATCAGACCTTGGTCGGTTTTTCTGCCAGGCGAAACCGATGCGGCTTCGAACCAGTTGCGCCAGTTGGGAAAAGACGCTGACGCCGGACCCCAGTCAGTATGGATCAAGGATGAATTCAACAGGCATTCGGCTGTTTTGATTGGGCCATTGCTGTGGATAAACCCGGGTGAGCAAACCGGATAAATCGCATCAGTGGCAATCTCATCTGTATCATGGGTGCGATAGTGAAAACGACCATAGGACATTCTGATGTCTATCCTGTCGCGTTCAAAATTGACCGGATCCTCATCGCTTCGAAGGGATATGTCGATTGGACCATGTGATGCGATAAACTCACAAATCCGTCGCGACAACCAACCGGACACAACGGATGACGGAGCCGAAATCGTCAGGCGCGCACGTGTATCGGCACCCGAAATCTGATGCGTCACCAACTTCATTTCATCAAATATCACACTAAGTCGGGGTAATACTTCAAGGCCGGCCTCGGTTGGTGTAATGCCACGGTTTACCCGGAGGAACAGTTTGCGTCCCACCTGGTTTTCCAAAGAACGAATAAGCTGACCGATAGCAGCCGGGGTCACAGAAAGCTCTTTTGCTGCTGCGGCAAAGCTGCCGGTTCGCGCAGCAGCCTCAAAGGCACGCAATCCTCTAAGGGAGGGAAAACTGCTCATGAAATATCCTTTTCGACAATAATATCTACTCATATAGACAGAAAATATAGTTTTTTGGAATGAATTTCTTCTGTTAGTGGGTAACCATACTTTCGTTCGAGATTGCACCATGAACTTTTTGAAACAGGATAATTTACTGATTACAGAACCCGCCTTAAAACAGGAACCCATTGTTCTCCAGATCAATGGAGTGGAATACCGTGATTACACGACAGCCACCAAAACGCTCTCACAATTTTTGCGCGAAACAGCGGGATTAACCGGGGTAAAAACAGGATGCAACGAGGGGGAATGCGGGGCTTGTACCGTCCTGGTCGACAACAAGCCGGTCAATTCCTGTCTGATACTGGCTTTTCAGGCTGAAGGCAGGCAGATTATCACGATTGAGGGACTTTTGGGAGCCGATGGCACACTTTCACCATTGCAGCAGGCTTTTCTTGATTATGGTGCGGTTCAATGTGGTTATTGTACGCCAGGCATGATTTTGGCGGCTGAAGGATTGCTGCGCGAAATTCCAAATCCTGATGATAGAGAAATCCGTCGAGCCCTGGCTGGAAACATCTGTCGCTGCTCTGGATTTCTCAATATCATCAAGGCGGTGAAATCTGTTGCTTCACAAACCGATACACCGGTAGTGGCATGACAGGTATTGCTCGAACGGCCTCGCCGGAAACCATCGGGGAAACCTCGGCAATTGTTGCCGGGTTTACCGGCTCAATTGCCTATATAGCTGGTGGAACTGATCTGATTATCGCGCTTGAACAGGGATTCCGCCCGGACATGATAGTTGATATCTCACGGATGGAAGCGCTCAATTTTGTCGAAATAAATTTCAAACATGTACGCATTGGTGCGGCAACCCCTGTTTCTGCATTGACGAAGCTCAACGAATTACATAAAGGTATTGCCGCTCTTTCTCAGGCAGCCGAACAGTTCGGTTCAGCGCAGATCAGAAATCGCGCCACTCTGGGCGGCAATATTGCCAGCGCAAAGCCGGCGGGAGACTTGTTGCCGGTTCTTATGTGTCTGGATTGTCACATTGAGGTACTTTGCCGCGATGGATCCACAAAGAAGCTTGCCCTCGATGAGGTCGTCACAGATTCGGGCACAACAAGTCTTGACAATGGCGACCTGATCACCGCGATAAACCTGCCTCTGCAATTGGGCGACAACCCGATTAGCGCCTTTGGTAAAATAGGCCGTCGCCGTGAATTAACAATTGCGCGACTGAATCTGACGGTACTTGCTGATTATCAAACCGAAACCAGCCTTGCCAGAGATATCCGCATTGTCGCAGGCGCCATCGGACCAGTGCCCCTGCGGTTAAAATGCGTTGAACAGGAACTTCGGGGCAGAAAAGTGGATCAAACGTTTGCCGATGATTTCCTGGGGGCCTTGACCGGTGCTGTGGATGCGGCAATCCCGGGTCGGTATTCTCAAACCTACAAGCGGCAGGCGGTGATGGGTCTGGGCCTTGATGTGCTGCAAAGCCTTTTTGGTAGAGAATTCAGTCTTCCCGCCTGTTTGAGAGGAATGACATGAAACATATTGCCAACCCGCTGCCAATACTGGATGGTCATGAAAAGGCCAGCGGCCAACTGGCCTTTGCGGCAGATATGAAAATCGCCGGTCTGCTGCACACCAAACTGGTTTTCAGCACCGTCGCCCACGCAAGAATCAAAGAAATAAGTATTGAGAAAGCGCTTGGCATCCCGGGTGTTGCCGGTATTTTCCATCATGGAAATACACCGGACAATACCTATAACAGCACTATTTGGTTTGAGGATCAGGAAGCTCCGCAAGATGAGCAAATGTTTCCCCGCACAGTTCGCCATGTTGGTGACAGGGTTGCGGCGGTTGTTGCCCAAACACAGGAAATCGCCGATCACGCCGCAGGGTTGATAACGGTTGAATACGAGGTTTTGCCAGCAGTTTTTGATGTCGTTTCAACGGAAAAAACCTGCATGGAAAATGCCGGTTCGGATGAAGTTTCCATTTTTGAAAAACCGGTTCTTGAAGCAACTTTTGATTATGGCAATTACCGGGCTGCTTTTGACAATGCAGAACTGATTGTCGAAGACAGAATCACTACCCCAAAAACCCATCATTGTGCAATCGAAAATCACATTTGTATTGCCATGCCGCAAGACGACGGGCGGATATTGATCATGTCGCCCTGCCAGAGCATATTTGCAGTAAAGTTTGTTGCAGCAAAAGCGATGGGCGTACCGGCTTCAAGTCTCAGGGTGGTTAAAACTCCGATCGGTGGTTCGTTTGGTGGTAAGGCAGAGCCGGTTCTCGACCCGCTTTGCGCCTATTTTGCCAAAACACTGGGCCAGCCTGTTTCAATTTGTTTCAATCGAAATGAAGTATTTACCGCGACACGAACCCGCTCAAAAGCGATTGGTCACATTAAAACGGCGGTTGATCAGCTCGGGCGGATATTAGCCCGGGATTCAGATATTTTGATCGATGTCGGTGCCTATTGTACAGGCGGAATTTTTCTTCCCGATTCGATGGCCCAGCGCCTCTGCCGTCTCTATGATATCAAAAACCAGCGCTACCGGGGACGATCATTCTACACCAACACGCCTCCTGCCGGCGCATACCGGGGATACGGATCACCACAGATTCACGCTATGTCCGAAATCAATCTGGATCATACTGCCCGCCGGTTGCGAATGGATCCGGTAGAATTTCGAATGAAAAACCTGATCCATCCCAACAGTGTTGATCCAGTCATGGGGCTTGAAGTCGGTAACTCTCGCATCCGTGATTGTGTCGAGCAGGGTTCTTCACATTTCAACTGGCGCAGACGATGGTCAGCAAGTGGAAAAGGTAACCGCTTCAGACGCGGGGTAGGCATGGCCTGCGCCACCCATATTAATGGTTGTTTTCCGGGTTTTCACGAAGCTACTACGGTGACATTATTATTGCGTGAGGATGGCTGTATTGATTTGACTTGTGCGTTACATGATCTTGGCTGCGGTTCAAACACTGTGATCGCCCAAATCGTCGCCGAGGTGCTCGACATTCTACCGGGGCAAATCGAATTTAGTGAAGTTGACACGGACATTTGCGACTATGACCTTGGAACGCGCGCTTCCCGCATGACTTATATTGCGGGAGAAGCCGCCAGACGTACAGCGATGGGATTAAAAGAACAGATTTTGCTGGCTGCATCCTTGATGCTGAATTGTGCTGTTGGTAATCTGGTCATGGAAGAGGGAAAGGTATCAGGAAATTGCGAGCCCGGGCGCTGCGTATCATTGGGCGACCTGGCTCTGCATGAATCCGTCCGGGGCAAATTGCTGACTACCACCCAAACCTATCGAGCAACAGCCAATCCCGGTTCTTATGCCGCCCATTTTGCAGAAGTTGAAGTAGATATTCTGACCGGAGCGGTAAAAGTACTGGATTACCTGGCTGTTCATGATCTGGGCCGCGCCATCAATCCGCAGCTGGTCGAAAGCCAGATCCACGGCGGAATACAGATGGGACTTGGGTACGCGTTGTTTGAGAATGTTGATATTGATCCAGACTCCGGATGCATGAACGCAGACCGGTTTAGTCGCTATCATCTGGTCAATGCCCCTGAAATGCCACCCGTAGAAATATTGCTGATTGAAAAGGGAGAACCAACCGGGCCTTATGGCGCCAAGGCAGTCGGTGAAATTGCGACAATTCCCGCAGCGCCGGCGATCGTTAACGCTGTCAATCATGCGCTTGATACCAACCTCACTGAGTTGCCCTTGACACCAGAGCGCATTGTCGATGCGTGTCGCATCCCTTAGCGTCTACTAGAGCACATTTGATGAAATATGCTCTAGATCGAAAATCCTGGTTGGCCCATATCGATGAAGCCGAGCCGCTCTGCATCTAATATTGGAACAGTTCAGGCATTCGTGTTACTTTGGTGCAATTTGTTGCATCAGGCAAATCTGGGAAAAAGGGAGGCAACGCTAAACGTTGCTGGTGATATTTGGCACGTTTCTTGTATTCTGAGATACCCGTTGCTCTGGCTGGGTAAGCCCATAGCGGAACATGTGAATACCAAAATCCCTTTTGAGACACAAAATGAATTGGGAAATGCGCATGGGTCAACAACTGAATACAGCCTTGATTCTGGTATTTGCGATGGTGGTTGGCGTAAAAGCCCAGACCAACTTTGATCCACAAGACACGGTGTATGCATCAGGTGCAGTTTTTGATACCGAAGAACAGCTTGCCGACATTCAGCGAACGCGGACATTCAGGGCTTTTTTGCCGGTCTCCGTTGACCTTTCTGACAGATTTCCACGGGTTGGGGCAAACAATCATCATGCACAGGATGGGCTGTAGGCTATGCTGCACGATCCTATTACAACAGCGCACCGGAACAAGGCAGACGGTTGTCGAAAAGCCAAATTCCAAGCCAGGCATTTATTTACGATACTATACGCGGACGAGATGATACGTGTAGAACCGGAACCAGAGTCAGCGAGGCACTTGATCTTCTGACAAGGGGAACGGTTTCGATGGCCGAATATCCTTACAGTGAATCACGTTGCAAACGGCCTGGATCAAAGATCAGATCGCAAGCTACCAGGTTCAAAATCAGCGAGTGGCTGGTGGTGAATACCCGCCAATTTGACCAGGTAAAAGCTGAATTGGCAAAAGGGCATCCGGTTGTCATCGGCATGCGACCCAACGCCGGATTTCAAAAATTACGCGGGCCAAAAATATGGCGCTCGGGAAAACCAAAAAAAGTGATCCCTTTCATGCCATTACACTGGTTGGCTACAATGAGCGTAAACAATATTTCAAGTTTGTAAATTCATGGGGGAAAGGCTGGGGCGACAATGGCTTTGGCCGGATGTCCTATGATACATTCGCGAAACGGGTGGATTACGGATTTTCCATGCGACTGGCAGAAAAACCGGTTCCACCAAAACCTGAACCAAAGCCACCTGAGCCGGCCATCATTGGCATAACCATCCCGCAACCCTCCTGCGGCAAAGTCAATGTTGCCCAGCAAAACGGAAGAATTCATGTATCCGGTTTTGTCGGCACCAACGAAGAACGCAGGGCGATCAAAAATGCGCTGCGGGATATCAAGGCAGTAAATAAAGTTGAATTGCGGCCGTGGCCGCAATGTGAAGCATTGATGACCATGCAAGAGCCATTGTCAGAAACCGACAAACCAATAATCGAGCTTCCAAAAAACCGGTATTCGGATGGAGAAACGCTGTCCTTTAACATACAGATGGCAGCTTTTCAGGGCTATCTTCACGTTGCCTATTTCCAGAAAGACGGAAATGTGGTCAATCTGGTGAGGTCCGATCCGCTAACGCTTACGACACTTCGCAAAAATTCAGTCCTGACCTTTGGCGATGGAAAAGAAGGGCGGGCCAAATTCACCATTAGTGAGCCCTTCGGTAACGAGATGATTATCGTTATCTCCCCAAAGAGCCCGCTATTTGTCGAGAAACGGCCCCGCGTGGAGACAGAGCGCGAGTTTTTGAGCGCCATGCGAAAAGCAATAATTGCCCGCCCGAAAGCCAATTTTCCTGCACGCCTGATCAGCGCCGATTTCGTCACGCTTCAAACCACTCGATAGGAAAATGGTCATGAAATATCCAACCATCATTATTTCCGCAATCGCCACAGTTGCGATGTTCCAGGTATCGAACGCCAATGCACAAACGCCCAGCGAGCAGGATATCATCAATGCGCTGACAAAACCGCCAGTGACTTCAAATAAATTTTCCTCCACTCGCAGCCTGACCGACCAGCGGGGCTTGTCAGTAACCGGGGGTGAGGAAAAAATACCTTCCATAAATTTGAAAGTAAATTTCGAATTTGACTCCGACAATCTGGAAAATGAAGCAATCCTCACACTTCACACGCTCGGTCGCGCCCTTACCAGCGAAAAGCTCGAAAATCAATATTTCGAGGTTATTGGCCATACAGATGCAGCAGGTTCTTATCAATACAATGATGGATTGTCGCGGCGCAGGGCTGCGGCTGTTGTCAGGTTTCTGGTGTTGAATTTTTCTCTTGATCGTTCACTGATATCATCCAGGGGAATGGGTGAACGCCAACTGCTTGATGAACTCGATCCTGAAAACGAAATCAATCGCCGTGTTGAAATCCGCAACGTCACAATGACGCAGTAAAGCCAAATGATCCTGTGTACAAAATAGGTGTTTTAGACCTTGACCTTGAGCATTTTCAGATCAAACGGACACCGCCAGAGTTAGGCCAGTATTTGACATGAACTTCCTTTTAAAAAATTGAATGATGGTGTCGATCATCTGGTAGTCACCCATTTTAACACCATTTCGCAGGTGCTGGCAGTGCGGTGAAAGGCTCATGTTTTCCTGACCGCCGGCAACAACGATCGTGCTGTCTCCAGCCTTGATGGCCTGATAACCCATGGCGACGGAACGAATACCGGAGCCGCAAACCTGATTGATCGTAACCGCTGTGCTTTCGTTGGGAATTCCCGCGGCGATGGCAGCCTGGCGGGCCGGATTTTGACAGCATCCCGCCGTCAGGACCTGACCCAGTATCACCTCTGAAATCTCCGTTTCCGCCACCCCGCTTCTTTTAAGCGCAGCCTGGATTGCAATACTGTCCAATTGAGATGCGGACATGCTCGACAAGCCCCCGGTAAATGCTCCCACCGGTGTGCGCGCAGCGCCTGCAATAACAACATCCGTCATTTGCTTTTCTTTTGTCTGTTTAATTCTTTTTGCCATCGACCAGAATTACATGAAAACGCTTCGGGCCATGGGCACCGTACTCAATTTTCTGCTCAATATCTGCAGTCTTGGATGGTCCGGTGATAAAATTCACCGTGCGTGGCAAATCCTCATTGCGTAAACGCAACAATTCCCAGACATCTTCCATATGAGCGACCAGTTGTTCACGATGAACAATTGCAATATGGTTTTCCGACAAGAAATTGAGACTTGTTGGGCCGGTTTGTCCAGACACCAGGAGAACTGAACCGGTTTCGACAACACCGGCTTCAGCTGGTGCGATGCCAACGACCGCCTCACGCCTTGCCTGCCAACTTGTAACCCTGACAAGATCCGGCCATATCAGGTTCGCCAACCGGGGATCTGGTGAAACGGATATTTTGGCTGGCAGGTTGTGATTATCCAGGAATCGTTGAACCGCTGCCGGTATTTCAGTATCAGAGATAACGGTTTCTACCGTAGCCTGGACGTTTTTCAATTTTTGGACAAACCGCTCGACGTCCGGTTCTGACCACTTCGGGCGAATGTGTTGCGGCTTTGGCGCAACCTGCTTGCCTTGATTCTCGTTGATTTGGGTAACAGGGTTTTTACGCCCCACCGCCCGGGCCACCTGTTCAAGGATCGCAGAGCGTGCATCGCTCATTATGAATCTCCCCTTTCTCTTTTCCGCCAGATTGACTGGAAAGTTGATCCTTGCGGGGCTGGAAGATCGCGCACATCTGTCCAACCGCTGGCAAATGGCATCCATCTGAACGCGCCTCTGCGTCGACCTAATACAGCCATGACCCGCATGGAGACATTCATCAACGGGTGATAGATGACAGGATTTCTTGCAAGCCAGGCCCATCCTGCAAGGCCGTAGCGCACCAGAGAAGATGTCAGGCGACTCTCAAACTCACGCACTCGGTGCGCCTTCAACAGCCCGGGAAGTGGGATGCGTACCGGGCAAACATCCTGGCAGCGACCATTTAGTGTACAGGCGTTGGGCAGATTACCGGCTTCATCGAGACCGACCATAAGTGGTGTTAACACCGAACCCATCGGCCCTGGATAAACCCAGCCATAGGCATGCCCGCCAATATTACCATAAACCGGACAATGATTCATGCAGGCGCCGCAACGAATGCATCTGAGCATTTCGCGAAATTCATTGCCCAGCATTTCAGATCGACCGTTATCGATCAATACCACATGGTATTCTTCCGGCCCATCGGCATCATCGGGATGTTTTGGGCCAGTACTCAGGGTTGTGTAGGCGGTAATCTCCTGACCGGTAGCACTTCTGGCGAGCAGCCTTAGCAACAAACTGGCGTCCTCCAGCGTCGGGATCACCTTGTCGATGGCGGCAGTCACTATATGAACGCGGGGCAGTGTGCAGGACAGATCGCCGTTGCCTTCATTAGTAACGATGATGTTGCTGCCGGTTTCGGCGATGAGAAAGTTGGCGCCGGTGATGCCAGCATCCGCATTCAGGAACGCTTGGCGCAATACCTGACGCGCCTCGGCCACCAGAGCCGATGTTTCGCTCTGGCGTTCGGTCAATCCATGGGCCTTGTGCGCTTCATGAAACAGATCGGAAATTTCATCCTTGGTCTTGTGAATGGCCGGCGCGATAATATGGCTTGGCCCTTCTTTTGACAGTTGCAGGATATATTCACCAAGATCGGTTTCCATGACTTCGAAACCATCCGATTCAAGCGCTTCATTGAGGCCGGCTTCCTCGCCGATCATCGATTTTCCGCGAATAATCTTTTTTGCCTCGGCATCATGGCAAATCTTCGAGACGATCTCACACAGTTCTTTGCCGTCCCGTGCCCAATGGACATGCCCGCCCTGGGATTTGACTTTTTGCTCATATGCCAGAAGGTGGATGTCCAGATTAGCCAGCACGTCATCCAGCCGGTCTCGGGCCTGATCGCGCAGGGCTTCAAACTCCGGCAAGGCGCTGGCGCTATCGCGCCGTGCCCGAACAAAGCCTGTCTCCAGTTGCCGTAGAGCGCCTTGAAGGCTCTCATCTTTCATGGATTTCGCACTAAGGGCCTTGAAGTCGCGGGAACGGGGCTGCATGATTATTCCTGCCCTTCCGCAATACCCGGGCAATCCGCCATTCCCGCCAGCACTTCAGCGATATGGAAGACGCGTGTTTGATCGCCTTCGCGCCTGAGACGTCCGGCGATGTTGAGTAAACAACCCAGATCGCCAGCCAGCAAAGTATCGGCACCGGTATTGCGGATGTTCGCACATTTCGCCGATGCCATGCGTCCGGAAATTTCCGGGTATTTTACGCAAAAAGTTCCGCCAAATCCGCAACAGACATCAGAATCGTGCATCTCTGTCAGGCTCAGACCCTTGACTGTTTTCAAAATTTTTCGTGGTTGCTTATGAATCCCAAGTTCGCGCAGACCCGAACAGGAATCATGATATGTCACAGTTCCCTCAAACGTCGTGTTTACGGATTTCACCCCCATAATGTCGGTCAGGAAGCTGACAAGTTCATAACTGCGCGCCGCCAGGTCCTCAGCCTTTTCCAGATATTCGGGATCGTCCTTAAATTGCTCAACATAGTGGGTCTTGATGGTTCCCATGCAGGATCCGGATGGTCCGACGACATAATCAAAACCGGAAAAAGCATCAATAACCTGTCTGGCGATTTGGCGTGAATGTTTCAGGTCACCGTTGTTGAGAGCTGGCTGGCCGCAACAGGTCTGGGCACGAGGTACTTTTACCGTTGCTCCGGTATCTTCAAGCAATTTGACCGCCGCGAGCGCAACGCTGGGCCGGTACAAATCGGTAAGACAGGTGACAAACAGGCCAACGACTGGCTTTTGCGTTCGCACTTTGGGTGGATTATTGTCGTACAATTATGCAATCCCTTTCTGCTAGATTTCCTCTGGCACCATGCTGATCGCACCACACGGACATTCCGCAGCACAGATGCCGCAGCCCTTGCAGTAATCGTACTTAAACGCGAAGCGTTTGCCGGGTCCCAGCTTCGTAACAGCGTTATCAGGGCATACGCCATAACAATTATCACACTCAAAGCAGTTGCCACAAGACATACAGCGACGCGCCTCGAACAAGGCATTGTCCTCGACAAGATCCCCGACAACTTCAGCAAATCCGCTCGTGCGGCGCACCACATCCAGCATCGGACGAATCGTACGCGGCGCATCGCTGTAGTACCAGGTATTGAGTTTGGACGCCTCGGCGATTTCATGCTTGTCGGCTGGTTGGTAAGAGGTATTCTGCAGCCATGAATCGATGTTACGGGCGGCTTTCTTGCCATGACCGATCGCCGTGGTGACGGTGCGAGCCGATGGCACCATGTCGCCGCCAGCGAAGACACCATCAGCGCCAGTCTTCATCGCTGTATCCACCTGAACCGACCCGTTTTTGGCCACAAGCCCTTCAATATCGTTCAACGCGTCCACATCAGTGTTTTGTCCAATGGCTTCGACTACGACGCTGGCTTCAATGGTTTCGTACTCACCGGTTGGTTCGGGTGTGCGGTCCTCACCGCGCACCATTTTCTCAAGCGTCACTGTGGGGCCGTTGATTTTCTGGATCGATCGCAAATTGACAATCGTCACGCCTTCTTCGATGGCCTCGTCTATCTCAAAGCGATGTGCCGGCATGTCCTGGCGCGCCTCGATAGCGATCAGGGTAGCCGAAAGCGCACCCAGCCGGATCGCAGTTCTGGCAACGTCAACCGCGGTATTGCCGCCACCATAGACCACCACATTGCCCCGTAACACAGTTGGGTTATCCAACTCGGTGTCTCGCAAGACTGTCACCGCTTCGACCAGAGGAACCTGCCCATCGGAATCGATGTCTGCGCGCCTGGGCAATTGGGCGCCGGTTGCCAGGAAAACCGCGTCAAAGCCGCCATTTGTTTTTTCCGCCAGAACGTCGTCGATCCGGCTGTCGTGTAGGATGGTCACACCCATGTTTTCGATACGGGCGACTTCGGCGCGCAGTTTTTCGCGTGGCAGCCGATATTTCGGAATGCCATAACGTGTCATGCCACCGGCTTGTGGGTTCGCATCGTGGACGGTCACGGCATGGCCGAACCGGGCCAGGTGGTAGGCCGCCGAAAGGCCACAGGGACCCGCCCCGATGATTAGAACTTTCTTACCGGTGGATGCTCCTGGTTCAACGGTCCAGCCGTGTTTCAGGGCCTGATCGCCGAGAAACCGTTCGATAGAATTGATTCCGACCGCGTCGTCAAGCTCTGCCCGGTTGCAGGCACCCTCACAGGGGTGATAGCAGACCCGACCCATGACGGCGGGCAATGGGTTGTCGCCCATGATCGCACGCCAGGCCGCCTCGTAGTCACCCTCTTCGGCAAACCCAAGCCAGGACTGGATATTTTCGCCAGCCGGACAGGCGTTATTGCAGGGCGGCAAGCGATCGACATAGACCGGGCGTTCGGTGCGCCAGCTACCGGTCTTGTTGAGGAGACTTGTTCCGACATCCAACGTGATGGCAAAGGGCTTTGTCTGCGTGACAGGCTGTTGTTTCATATCTTGGACCTTTCAGCGTCTATCAAGCCGAATTTTGCGATATTGCGATCGGCTATTGCCTGAAGGGTTTCAAGCTGATGTTCATTGTCCTTTTTGAACACATGGGCAAACCGGCGTTGCAGTTTGAGGTAATCGTTGACCGGTTGGCGGTGGCGGATCTTTGTTGCGCCGGTGATTTCGCCGTACTCGGCTTCAAACAGCGGATACATACCGGTCTCGACGGCCAAACGAGCCAGTTTGATCGTGTCACAGGTTTTGGAGCCCCAACCAAGCGGACAGGGAACAAATATCTCCAGATATCTTGCACCGCGAAAGCTCATGGCCTTCGCAACCTTGTGTTCCAGATCATGAAGGTCGGAAACCGAGGCAGTGGCCACATAGGGGATCTGATGGCCCATCGCGATCAACGGTACGTTTTTACCCACGGTAAAGGGATTACCCGGCTCGGGACCGACCGGCATTGTCGTGGCGGTGCGCGCCGCACCCGGTGTTGCGCTTGAGCGCTGAACACCCGTATTCATGTAACCTTGGTTGTTGTAGCACAAATAAAGCACGTCATCATTGCGGTCGAACATCCCCGAAAGACATCCAAACCCGATATCCGTGGTACCACCATCGCCGCCCTGCGCAATGACCCGAATGTCCTCGCGCCCTTTGGCTTTCATTGCTGCTGCTATTCCCGAACCGACGGCAGCCGCATTGCCAAACAACGAATGAATCCACGGAACCGACCATGCGGTTTCAGGATAGGGTGTGGTAAAGACCTCAAGGCATCCGGTGGCGTTTGCGGCGATCATCTGGTTGTTCGTTGCCCGCATGACCGCATCAATGGCAAAGCGCGCACCCAGTGCCTCGCCGCAACCCTGGCAGGCGCGGTGCCCGGAATCCAGCGAATTGGAACGATCAATTGTCGCCTGAACACTGCGCTCTTCGTCATCCAGCAACCGATTGCCAACGGTGAAGGTACCGGTCTGGTAAAACTTGACCTTTTGTTTTGTCTCAGGAACCTGATCCACTGTTCTTTCTCCTTAAATGCCTTTAGCCGCGGCAACGACGCCAACGTCCTGAAGAATATTTTCTGCTATTGCTCCAGAGCGGCGCTCAGCCCTTTCGCGTTCCAATTCGCGGTTGACCACATCCATGTTGATGTCATGCAGATGCGGTTCGTTAAGCTCATCACGCGCTCCTTTTTCAAACATGCGACGCAGATTGTCACGTGTGACCGGACGGCCACCAAGGCCCCCGATGACAGAATGCACCTTGACCGGAAGGTCCTGCAGGGCCATACGCAGGTTCATCGCAAGAATGCCGCCCATGCCAACGGCGAGGCTCTTTTCAAATACAATCACACGTTTTGCGTGCTTTAGCTTTTCGCGAAGAACCTGGCTGGGGAAAGGGCGGTAGGACCGGATCGTCAATGCACCGATGGAATGACCATCATCCCGCATTCCG
>JAAEMP010000044.1 GCA_024225445.1 Hyphomicrobiales bacterium
ATTTCTGAGAGAACATCGGCAGGGATGGTTGTGAGGCAACCTAAGCCAGTACGCTGTCATCCGCCATCAGTGATATGGCTAAATTTCCCGTCAAACACATTCCGGTCACCCCCACGCCCTCTGCTTGACAGCATTGGCGCGCATCTCGACACAGCGCCTTCAACCACTCAACCACAGGACTGGTTTGCCTTCTTGAAAAATGTTGAATTCACGCCTGACACAGAACAGACGGGCGACATTCGCAATATTGCAAATTTGCCCAATGGGCTGAAATGATGTGGCATGACCACCCGAAAACCTGCCGCCGCAATTTTATGGGCAAGTTTTATCGTTTCTGATTCAATGCCGGGGCCTTCACCCTTTTCAAAAATGTCAAATTCTGCCGGCTCCCCACCCATCGCATCGGATGAAAATTTTCTTTGCTCATAACCCTCGATCATTTGATATCCTCCACGGTCAGACAAAACAATACTGAGGTCATTCAGCTTCCAGCGCATGCGCAAGTTGCAACAATACTGTATCTTCTGCAAAACGCCCCACCAACTGCACGCCAATCGGCATTCCTGCCTCGGACTGGTGCAAAGGCATGCTTATGGCTGGCTGACCGGTGACATTGAAAGGAGCCGTGAATGGACTGATGGTAAAAAGCTGATCGAGGAATTTGTCCAGATTTCTGTGCGAGGTATCGACCACACCGAGCTTGAGCGCCGGGTCTGCCTGCGACGGCGTTATCAAAATATCATAATCGTCAAACCAGGCCGCCAGTGCCCTGGTTTCGTTGTTCAATATAACACCTCTGTCCAGATGGTCGGCAAGACTGGTATTTTTGGCAAATTCAATAACCGACTGGGTCAGTGGTTCAACGTCTCCATCTGCAATTACCCGCCCAATCTTGCCCTCAATCATACGAAACACACCGGCAAGCGAGCCCATCAGAGTATTGATCATCGCGGTGGTCATGGCCTGGGCATTGAAAATTGGCGAAGCCTCTTCCACCTGGTGCCCCATCGCTTCCAGCCTGTTCGCGGTTTTTATCACCGCATTGCGACATTCAGGGTCTATTGGCGTATCAATGAAACTTTTAGTCGTAAAACCGATTTTCAACACGCCCGGAGTTTTTTCGATCAATGTTTCAAACGACTCTGGCGGCTTTTGTGTAAAATAGGGCGCACCGCAATCCGGACCCGCAGTGATATCCAGAATTGCCGCACAGTCACGCACGGTTTTGGTCACAGCATGTTCATGGGAGATACCCAGAACCGGGTCGCCCCTGTGTGGTCCGAAAGCATTCAGGCCTCTAGTTGGTTTTAACCCAACCAGACCACAACGAGCGGCAGGTATTCTGATCGAACCACCGCTATCGGTCGCGTGCGCTGCCGGTAACATACCGCTGGCAACAGCCGCCGCTGCCCCGCCACTCGAACCACCTGCACTGAATTTCGTATTATGAGGATTTCGTACCGCCCCCCACAGAGCCGGCTCCGTTGAGACGGAAAGGCCGAATTCAGGCGAGTTTGTTCTGCCCAGTATCGAAAAACCTGCGGCTCGGATACGCGTAAAGGTCGTACTGTCAAAATCAAAAACCTGATCTTTGAGGATGCGTGAACCATTCGCCAATGGCAACCCTTTTACCGGTGCATGGAGATCTTTTGCCAGATAAGGCATACCGATGAACCGCGGCTTGTCAGATCTCTTTTTCAGTTCCTCAAGTGCTGTTTCAAACTGCGTGACAACCACCGCGTTGATAGTTGCATTGGTTGCTTCGATTTCATGAATAGCTGCCTGGGTCAGCTCAATTGGCGATATGTCGCCTCGCGCTACAAGTTCCGATAAACCAGTCATATCATAGCTTTGATATTCTTTACTGCTCAGCATTTGTCCAGTTCCCGTTCCCGGCTTTTCTGTGTGCGATGCCACCCGTATTTGTCGATTATCACTATGTCATTGCCATTTATGCCCGGCAATGATTATCTGCAATCAACAATAGGAGAGAACATGCATATCGTCACCGCAGAAGAAGTGGAAACTACACTTGGCTGGTCACAAGCCGTTGATATTTTGAAAACCACAATGATCGATATATCACTCGGCCGCATTCACGCGCCGCTGCGCACGATTATGCCGATTGCCGGTAACAATTGCATGGGCATGATGCCCGGTGGCATGAACAATCCACCGGTGCACGGCATCAAACTGCTCAGCCTTTATCCCGAAAACCCTAAAAAGGGACTTTCCAGCCATCAGGGCATGATGGTGATCTTTGACAGCAAAACCGGAACACCCATTGCCAGTCTGGAGGCTGGCGCATTGACGGCATTGCGCACACCGACCGCTACTGTTTTGGCCACCGGCGTTCTGGCTCGTGAAAATGCACAAATTCTCACCATTCTTGGTGCGGGAGAACAGGCCCAAAAGCACCTGGAGGCTTTTCTTGCCTGCGGCAAAGCAAAGGAAATTCGCCTTTGGGCTCGAAGACCTGAAGCTGCCACGGCGCTTTTGCAACAGATCAGCGCGCCTTCTCATGTGCAGGCAGTTGTTGATATCCGCGATGCGGTAACAGGTGCTGATATCGTCACCTGCGTCACGGCTTCCCCTACTCCGATATTGAAAGGTTCCTGGCTGGAAGCCGGACAGCACGTCAATCTTGTCGGTTCCAGCGTGCGCAAGTTTCGCGAAATTGACAGTGAAGGTGTCGCCCGTTTGCGATATTTCGTTGACTACCGGGAAAGCGCCAATGCGCAGGCCGGCGAATATCTGGACGAACTTGAACAGGGCAATATTGGGGAAAATTACATCATTGGCGAAATTGGAGAAGTCCTGAACGGCGATATTCAGGGTCGCACGGATGAAAACCAGATTACCGCCTATAAATCACTCGGCGTCGCCCCCCAGGACCTCGCCATCTCCTGGGCGATCCTGCAAAAACTCGGCCTGGTTTCAAATAGTTAAAGACAACACCTTTGAATACAAAGACGTGTACTCGGCAAATTTGTTTGTCGTCGTACAAATCTCATGTCCGCTATTGGGAGTGTCATTGCCAACCATATTATGCCAACGCATGTTCGAAAAATACCAGTTTCGGTTTTTGGATGCTCTTTCATGCTTGTTGCGAGTTTATCGATTTTGTCCAGAATCTCACCGACTCGGTGGCCCATTTCCATCATGCAGTCGGCATTGCCGCCATAACCGTTATTGCCCTTAAAATCGAGGTAAGGAAGTGTTGGAAAGCGCGGGTTCACAATGGGTATGAACAAAAATAACAGATCACCAGAGGTCGATTTGCGCTCCAGAAAATCCTTTCCGCGCCGCACCAGCTCCGCGTCGATCACCCAGATGCCATTTGTCGAATATGGAGGTTTCATATCCGGCGCCTCGGATCGGAAGGCGGCCGGTTATCAGGGCGGAACGGGTAGGAACACAATCGCTTTCCACATTGAAATTGTGCAGCAACAGGCCCTCGCCAGCAAGTTTATCGATACGCGGTGTCGGCGCACCCCTTAACGCCCCGCCGCCATGGCAGCCAAGCCCCCCAACCGAGATTGCCCCCCATGATCAGGACGATATTCGGCTTGGAAACCATCATTGCGAGCCCGCCCCACTGGCAGTTTCAAACAGATGACAGGCGACACGCACCTGCCCGTTACGTCTCAATTTCGGGCAACTCTTGTTGCATTCTTCGTGAACCAGCGGGCAGCGTTCCGCCAGGGAGCAGCCATTGGGATTGCTACCCAGCATCCCCAGAGAAAGTTCATGTGCTTCATCGTCAAGCAGGCCGCTGGCGAATTGCAAGCCACGCGAATAGGGATGGCTGGATGTGCCGTAAAAATTCTCTGCAGGCGCATCCTCCACCAGACGACCGACATAGAACACCGAAATCCGTGATGCCACATAGCGGGTCGCTGCAAGATCGTGAGAGATGAATATGGCTGAAAACCCCGCCGTTTTCTGCAACTTCTTGATCATGTTCAGGACCTGGGCCTGAACTGATACATCCAGCGCACTGACCGCTTCATCGAACAGGACAAATTCCGGATTTGTTATCAATGCCCGGGCTATCGAAATGCGCTGACGTTGACCGCCCGAGAGTTCGTGGGGATATCGCTCCTGGTAATTTCCAGGCAGCCCGACTTGCTCTAGCATTTTGCCGACCGTCTTTCGCTGGTTTTCCTTGGTACCCGCCTTACCCAGTATCTTGATTGGCTCAATGACCGACTCAACGACTTTAAGCATCGGGTTCAAAGACCATTTTGGATGTTGCAGGACCGCTGCAAACTTACCTGCACGTTCGCTTCTCGGCACCTGTGCCAGTGGAGTGCCCCTGTATTCCAATGTTCCCGATGTCGGTCTGTTACGCCCAATGAACAGGTTGCCAAGTGTGGTTTTGCCTGATCCGCTCTCTCCAACGACACCGATTACCTCGCCGGGTTCTACTGACAGATCGACATTTCGCAAGGCATGTATTGCCCGTCTCGCCCAGGCCGGACCTGCGGAAAACTCCATGCCTGCATCTTTGGCTTCAAGCAGCGCCATTATTTCTACTCCGTGATCTCTATCGCTCTTCATTCCGTATTTGATCTTGCCAGTGATGGCAAAGCAACGACCAGTTTTTTTCCACGCTCTCCTGGACCGGCCTTTCACTGTTGCATTTATCCCGATTCTTGCGGTTAGCTGCCAGGTTGCAACGCGGCGCAAATGCGCAACCGGGGCTGGCGCCATGCAGTAACGGCGGAATGCCTGGAATCGTGCTAAGAGTTTCATGCGGTTTTTCGTGACCTGCGGTGGCCCCGAGCAGGGCAAGCGTATAGGGATGTGCCGGACGCTCGAAAACCTTTTCCGCCGGACCGTGCTCGACAATCCTGCCGCCATACATAACCGCGATGTTGTCACAAAACCGGCGCACAGCCCACAAATCATGGCTGAGCAGCAGCAGCGTTATGCCGCGTTCCCTGCTGCGGTCACGCAGCAATTCCAGAACTCTTATCCTGACCGATGCGTCAAGCGCGCTCGTCGCCTCGTCAGCAACGATAATTTTTGGATGACCAAGCAGCGCCATGGCAATGACCACCCGTTGCGCCATACCGCCTGAAAGCTCATGCGGCCAGGCGGAAATCACCTGCTCCGGATCGGGTAGTCCAACATCACTGAGTGCCGTCACGATTTCATCATTGGAAAGATTTGGCTCGACCGCATATTTCAACTGCCAGCCAATCCGTTTGGTCGGGTCAAGTGTGGCAATCGGATCCTGAAAGATATATCGTAGCATCTGGCGTCTGATCTGGCGCATCTGGCCAATGCTGATGTCCCAGACCTGGTTTCCAAGCACACCGAGCCTGCCCTGACGGGGCCGTACTCCCTCGGGCATCAACCGGCCGGCAGCAAAACCCACCGTGCTCTTGCCCGAGCCGCTTTCACCGACAACGCCAAGGATGGAACCCTCTGGCACGGACAGAGTCACGCCGTCCAGCGCACGCACCGCGCCCGGACCAGAACCAAATTCAAGCACGAGGTCTTCGATATCAAGAGCAGGTTGGGCCATTGTATCTACTCCCCTGTCATTCCAATGGCCGCGGCTGGGCCGGTTCAATCACCGATCGGGCAGCGTCACCGACATAGTTCACGCAGAAAATCGCCAGCGTAAGCACCGCGCCCGGCGTCAGCACCATCCACGGAGCGATGTTGAGAAACGCGCTACCCTCACGCAGCAAGGCACCAAGCGAAGAAGCCGGCGGCTGAACGCCAAGCCCGAGGAAGCTCAGTCCGCTTTCCAGGATCATACCGATTGACAGCAGGTATGCCATTTGAACGACCGTCACCGAAGCGACGTTTGGGAAAACATGGACAAACAATATCCTCCAGGCTGAGGCACCAGAAATTTGCGCTGCAATTACAAAATCCCGACTCACCACCCCCATCGCTGCTCCCCTGACCACACGCACCATGGTTGGCAGCACTATGAAAAAAATTGCAATGATCGCGGAGAGCGATCCCGGCCCCAATATTGCTGCAACGATCAGGCCGAAAATCAATGACGGGAAGGCAAACAGCACATCCGCCAGCCGGGCAACGACAAGATCAAACCAGCCGCGGAACCACGCCGCCGCCATGCCGATCAGGGATCCCACCACGCCGGCGGCAAAAACTGCAGTCACCGCAAGAAGAAAGGTCAGCCGAACACCCTCGATTACCCGGGCGAGGACTGATCTTCCCAGATTATCCGTTCCAAACCACCATTCCATACTGGGTGCAACCCTGCGGGGCCCGGACGCCACCGCCTTGGCAGCCGCCGTTGGTAAATAAGGTTCTATAAGGCCAATGATGATCATCACAAGCAGGATGATACTGAACACAACCGCAGTTGGCCCGGCCAGTGCCATCCAGTGCCGCAGCCTGTCAAAGCGTCCTGTATTGTCAGCAACTGGCTGATTTTCATTCTCTATAACTTCAGCCATCTTTCTTCTCTGCCACCCGAGGATCAATAACACTATACAGAATGTCGGCGATTGTATTGGTCAGCACGAACACAGCCGCAGTCAGAATGACACCGGTTTGCACAACCGGGTAATCGCGCTGGGAGATCGAATTGACCAGCAGCCTGCCCACGCCGTCGAGACTGAACACCGTCTCGACCAGCACGGTACCTCCAAGCAAATATCCGGCCACGATCGCAAATATGGTGATAACCGGAATGAGCGCATTCCTGAAAATGTGTTTTGAAAATATGACCCGCGGTGTAAGCCCGCGCGAAACAGCAGCTAGAATATGGTCCTGTCCCAGAACTCCCATCGTGCTACTGCGCGCAGTCGCCAGCACCAATCCCAGCCCGGTAATTGAAAGGGTGATGGAAGGAAGCAGGGCGTATTTGAGATTTTCCCAGATGCCCGCAGATATGGGAGACCATCCCCCTGCCCGTAATCCCAAGGCATAGACCGAGAACAAATATACAAACAGCGACCCAAGCACGAAATTCGGAATCGACATCAGGAATGTGCTAGAATGCCGTCCGATCTGGGAGACAGAAGAATTGTTGAACATTCCCGAAATGATGCCCAGCGGAAAACCGACAAAGAGGATCATAAGAAGGGACAGGCCACCCAATTCAAGCGTCAGCGGCAAACGTTGTACGATCTCGTTAATGACAGGCTTGTTTGTGACAATCGATGTTCCGAAATCGCCCTGTAGCAGATTTCCCAGCCACAGGTAATATTGCTCGAAAGCTGTTCGATCCAGCCCGTATTCCGCGGCAATAATAGCGCGTTCTTCTTCAGTTGCTAGCGGAAAAAACAAATCTGCATAGGTGCCAGGAATCAATCGCATTCCGAAAAAGACGAGGGTCGCTACACCAAAAATAGTTATCGCGGCGAGACCGAGCCTCGCCGCAACATATAGTAGATAGGCGCTAACATGCTTCATGGAAGCAGGTTACACCTTCATCTCGTAATTTTCTACACCATTGAGAATATCGTTCTGGGCCTGCTTTTTCGACGGCGTCATCGCGACACGATCGCTGCGCCAGGCAATGGTCTCGGTATTGACACAAAGTGGGATTTTCACGCACTGCTCGTTGAGGATCTCGTAAAGAGTCTGCAGTGAAGGAACAATAGCGTCGCCGCTTGCAGCAGTTGTTGCTTTGTTGAGCGCGGCTGTGTAATCCGCATTCTCGGGCACATACCCCTTGGTAAAGCGCGACAAATCCGGTGCCCACCAGTGAGCCGTGATCAGCGGATGGGCAAAGCCGGTATAAGCTGAGTTGGTCATCACCATATCACTGGGATTGGTTCCCCAAACACGCTTGGCCCAAACACCGCCATCGACGGCTTCCAGTTCCGCATTCAATCCTATTTCAGCCAGGCTTTGCTTGATAATCTGGGCGATGGCAGCATGGTTGGAGCCCGCGCGCACCAGATAAGGGAAAGTTGTACGCGATGGCTTGGCTTGCTTTATCAGTTCTTTGGCTCTCTCCAAATCGCGATCACGGAATTTCAGCTTGCTGTCGTCGGTAAGATTCCATTGGGTCCAACCGTAGGTGACTTCAGCCCGGCCACCGAAAGCAAAGTCTACAATTTGTTTGCGATCGAGGCTAAGCGCAACAGCCTGACGAACCCGTATATCCGTGAAGGGTGAATCCGGCGAAACCGCATTCATGCCCGTATAGTTGAAATCCGTAGTGCTCATGGTCGCCATCTCCACATTGGGAGCGCCGGCCAAAAGATCAGGGGCGTCTGGGTTGCTGTCGAATGCAGCGGCATCAATCGAGCCGTCGCGAAGTGCGGCAACCAGGCTTTGAACCTCTGGGATGGTGCGAACCACAACCGTCTCGGTCTTGGCCTCACCGCCCCAATAGTGCGGATTGCGTTTCAGCACCCAGCGATCGTTGGCAATATGCTCCGCCACCGAATAGGGCCCGGTGCCCATGAATTTGTCCGATTTTGGATCCCAGGTACCTGCTTCAAGTTCCTCAGTAGGAATGATACACACCAGCGTTGCCGTCAAGGCGTCCAGGGCAACGTTATTGGGGCTCTTGAAACCGATTGTCAATTTGTTCCCATCGACCGAAATGCCGCTCTTGTTGCGCAGCATCAGGCCCCAGGGATTGCCCTTGGAGGTCAGTGCGCGTTCGATACTTTTTTTCACATCATCCATTGTCATGGCACGACCGTTGGCGAATTTCACACCATCGCGGATCGCAAAGACAAGATCACTACCTTGCCATTCCCAAGAGCTGGCGAGCGCGGGCTGGACCTTGAAGTCATCGTCAAGGGTCACCAGTGAATCGTAAACCATATGCTGGATATGCCAGGATGATGACAGTTGCGACGTATGCGGGTCAAGGTGCTTGGTCTCGCGGGTGCGGCCAAAAGTAAAGGTTTTGCCGTCGGCAGCCATTGCGATGTCGCGCATGCTGATGGTTCCCGCAACGACGCCAGTGGCCACTGCTCCCTTGACGAAGCTTCGCCGGTTCAAATTCGCAAAAATATGCGTCATGGATATTTCCTCCCTATCCGTTAATACGCCGGGTTAATACTTTCGTTGACCCCGTTATTGTATACCGTATACAATAGCTAGAGTGCAAATGAAAATTACAAACCGTCTCTAACAACACTGGGAGAGTCCAAGGAATGGACACCATGCTCTTCAAATCCGCCGGAAATCTGGCATCTGCCATCCGTGAAAAGAAAATCAGCGCTGCCGAACTGCTTGCCAGGCAGTTCGAACGGGTAGACAGTATCAATCCTGATCTCAATGCGATCATCTGGCAGGATCGAGATAACGCGACGGATCTTGCCAAAAAACTTGACGAGGAGACCGCCGCGGGAATATTTCGAGGTCCGTTGCATGGTTTGCCAATCACCGTCAAGGAATCCTTCGATCTTGTCGGCTCTCCCGCAACCTGGGGGTATCCGGAATGGAAAGACAATTTCCCCAAACACGATGCCGAAGTGGTGGAACGCTACAAGGCGGCAGGCGCAATCATCTTTGGCAAAACTAATGTCCCATTGAAACTGGCCGAGTGGCAGAGCTTCAACGACATCTACGGCACCACCAACAATCCGTGGGATTTGACCCGGACCCCGGGTGGGTCGTCTGGCGGTTCTGCCGCCGCGCTGGCTACCGGCATGACAACCATGGAGGCAGGCAGTGATATCGGCTCATCCATTCGCAATCCCGCCCATTATTGCGGCGTGTTCGGGTTGAAACCCACATGGAATGTTGTTCCGACCCAGGGCCAGGCACCGCCGGGCTGGTTTGGTGATATTGACATTGCCGTCACCGGCCCTATGGCGCGCACTGCCGGCGACCTCGAACTCGGCTTTGATGTCCTGGTTGGCGCGGACCGGTTCCTGCGCACCGGATGGAAGACTGATTGTCCCGCCGATACAAGGACCAGGCTTTCACAATTCACCATTGCCCTGAAATTGGGTGATGAAGAAAGCCCGGTAGAGCAGGCTTATCTGGATTCGCTTGCCGGTTTTACCGACAGGCTGGAAAAGGCGGGCGCCACGGTCATTCGAGACCGACTGCCGGAAATCGACAGCGCCGCTCATTATGATGTGTATTTGAAGTTTCTCAGCGCGGCTCTTTCAATGGGCGTGAGCAATGCGGAAATTGCCAGCTTGCGCAACGAGCTTGAGGCGTTGAACAGCCCGATGGCCAGCAGGATCATGGTGCCAAGGCTTGGGGGCATGGCAATGTCGCATCGTGACTGGCTGGAAACGGACAATGAGCGGCGTGTTGCCCGACTCAAATTCGATGCATTTTTTGCCGATGTCGACATCCTCCTTTGCCCGGTCTGCGCTTCGCCAGCCTTTCACCATGATCAGGATGGAAAGCGTTTCACACGTACGCACACGGTGAACGGAAAACAGCAGCCGGAAATGTTACAGAATTTCTGGTCTGGCTATTCAGGGGTCGTAGGCCTGCCGAGCTCTGTCGGCCCGATGGATTTGATCAATGGACTTCCGGTTGGCTATCAGGCAATCGCTGGTTATGGGCGCGACCGCACTGCGCTGGCGTTCACCAGGGCGGTTGAAGTTGAAATCGGGGGCTTCGTTCCGCCTCCTGCCTATCGATAGGCTTGTTGCCAGCAGTGCAATTTGTTAGAGTATCCGTGTTGATCAATCCCTAATATTGGCCCATTTTCTGTTATCTCTCAACAGGGAGTTGTGGGCGAAAGAACATCGACGGCGAACCTTGCCTGGCATCGCCCTGGTTGTCGCGGCTGCCCTGTTCATTTGCTCGGCCAATGCGGCGGCCAGGATATTTTGCCCGAGCTACGAACCGATATTTATGATCTGGTTGAGATTTGCTGGTCAGGGGTGATTTCACAGCCGATCCTCGCACCCAATTTGTGCCACAAAGGCGGCATTTTCGCAAAGTTGAAAATAAGTTTGAACAATCAATTTTACACGAACTTGAATTAAGGCATCGGTAGCACTTTTGTTATCAAATGTGCTGCCAATGGTAAGAAGCAATTGGTTGGTTATGAGTCAGTTATCACGCAAGTCATTGTGTTTCCTCTGAAAGTTCTTATGTTTAGGTGTGAGTTCTTCTAGATGTAAAATAATAGTGATCAAAATTATCAGGAAAGACGATTATGTACGATACAATTTTGGTACCGATAGACCTTTCACACAAACGCAGTGGGGTTAAAGCCACAAAAATCGCCAAGAAACTTATTAACGACGGTGGCGAAATTATTCTGATTAGTGTTCTTGAAAATGTTCCCACTTATATCGAAGCTGAATTGCCACAGGGGCTGCGGGAAAACACAAAAAAGGAAGCAATACTGCAGCTAACCACGATTGCAAAGGAAAATGGCACTGGTTCGAATGTCCAAATTCGTTCCGGCCATGCAGCAAGCTCAATTCTTGATGTAGCAAAATCATATAATGCCGACTTGATTATTGTTGCATCGCATCAACCCGGCCTTGCTGATTATTTTCTGGGTTCAACGGCAGCGAGAATTGTCAGACACGCCCAGTGTCCTGTATTGGTAGACAGATAAGATTGGGAAAGTGCCAGTCAAAGCCACTATTACCGGCGTCTTATTGATATTAAATCGGGTATCGGCAAAACTTGGCTGAAAAGAATTGCAACCCTTGTGCTAAATCGCAATGGAGTTGGCTGATTGGACATTCATGCTGAATTTGATAAATGATACTTGGCGACGATATTTCCATTGAGGTTGAACACCTGCATAATTAAGATCCTGCACAATTAAAATATTGGCACTAAAGCTAGGGAAAGACATCCATGATCAAAAAAATTCTGGTACCGGTCGATGGCTCAAAGCACTCAGTAAGGGCTGTCGAGTTGGCAAGTGATATAGCATCTAAATACGATGCAGAGGTTATCTTGCTGCATGTGCTGCTGCGTGGGCACATGTCCAGTGGTTTAAAAAGGGCGCTCGAGATCGAAGTGGGTAAGCACGAGAAAAAATCAGAAAATCTGATCAATTTTCCGATGGAAATCATGGCAGAGATCAGTTCCAAGAAAGACAAGCAACTCTCAATCGAAGAACTCGATTATATCGGAAAATACGTTCTCTCCAATGTTGCTCTGATTTGTCAGGACAACGGAGTCACAAAAATTACCAAACGGGTCGAAGAAGGCAGTCCTGCAAAAACCATTCTCAGGATTGCAGGTGACGTACAAGCAGACATGATTATTATGGGCAACCGGGGTTTAAGTGAACTTCAGGGGATGCTTGTCGGTTCGGTATCACACAAGGTATCTCATCTTGCAAAATGCACTTGCGTCACCGTGCGGTAATTTTGTCCAAATCAAAACCCAACTTGTCCATTTGACACCTTTCTAATCAATATTTGATGACAAACGGTTGGACTAGACTCTTTCACATTTAGATTGAACCGTATCCGGCGTTTTTGATGTAGCTGGAGCATTCTTGTTTGGAAATTGTTCCTACAAGGTGTCCAACATATTTCCATGCTTCTTCAATTGTTCGTTTCTGGGCGACGCGCATCCAGTGTTTTATTTTGGCAAAAGTCTGTTCGATTGGATTGAGGTCTGGGGAGTAAGGGGGCAGAAACCATAATCTTGCTCCGGCCGCCCTGATGATCTGGCGGATGACCTTTGCCTTATGACTTCCCAGATTGTCCATGATGACGATATCTCCGGGTTTGATGGTCGCCACAAGAACCTGTTCCACATAGGCACGAAAGCACAAGGCGTTGATGGGACCATCGAAGACGCAAGGGGCAGTCAGGCAATCATAGCGCAATGCAGCGATGAACGTCATGGTGCTCCAGCGGCCATGGGGTGCAAAGCCTCTTAACCAATTTCCTTTCCTACCCCAACCACGGATTGGAGCCATGTTGGTTTTGATCCAGGTCTCATCAATGAAGACCAGTTTCCCCGGATCAAGTTGCCCCATGAAACCCTTACAGCGCCGCCGCCTGCGGGCCACATCGCTACGGCCTTGTTCAATGGCAAACAGTGTTTTTCTTGAAGCTGAGGACCTAGCGTTTAAGGAAGTGCCACACCGCATTGTGCGAGACAAAAATACCTCGTTTACCCAGCAAATCTTTCAAGCCATGCAACGTCAGATGGGAGGTATGTTCGATTGCATCCATGATAAAATCACGATGGGAATCAGGTTTGCGCTTACGGTGCCCGCCCATCCTGTCGGGTGTAACGCTGCCTGTTTCTCGATATCGTTGATGCCATTTGATCACCGAGGACTTGGCAATGCCAAAGCGCTCGCCAATAACACGTGCACATTCACCCTCAACCATGGCAACTACTGCGCGTTCTCCTAAATCATTTGAATAAGGTTTTACCATCCATGCTGGCCTCCTTGCTCCAGCATACATCTTGAATCACAATTCAAATCAAAAGGGAATCACAATTTGATTCAATTAATTCGTGAAACGCTCTAGATGTTTAGTCTCTATCAGTCTGGAGAAACTCAGCCAATAAATTTCCTTCTTCATCAGATAAAATTAGCTTGAATTTATTCCGGTCAAAAATCTTGACCTTTTCAAGAGCCAAAAGAAATTTGGTTTCCAGATTCATCACTCCTACATCGCAAGCCATTCTGGTTGAAGCGATGGGGCCAATAGTCAACTTGTTTCCGACAGTTTTATATTGGCCAGATATTCGATTGCACCCACCATGCCCACCAAAATTGCCGTCCCCCTTGAATTGAATAAACATTTTGGTTTCTTGCAATGTCAGTGAAGTCCCAATCCGTGTGGGTTGCCATTCGCTGCCGGCAAGTTCTTCAGCAGCGGCAAGCGCAACTACTGCTTGCGACAAAAATGCAAATATAAAAACTCGTATTGAAACGGAACCCATATTTTTTCTCCAACCACCGTCAAAATAATCAGTCAAATTTTTGAGACTCACCCAGTTTACATCAATATAATCATCGATACCCTAATTAATTCTGCTTGTCCTATCAATCTGCTAAGATTGAGCCAATACTCGCCACTCCATTGGTGAATTGAGGTAGCAAATACTGGATTTTCGCACCCGGCGGGCTTTGTCGGGCTTTCTTTGTGGTCAATAAAACCACGGCAGAAAACCCACCGCGCCAGCAAACACGAAAAGTCGGTCAAATGACCCGGAACAAACAATAAGTGCTTTCGGCATTTTTAAGCCTACGCCCTTCCAACTATAGCAGAACACCTTTTAAAATGATCATGCAGTCAGGAGCGAAAAGCGACCGGCGCCGGTGCGCCGCCCTCGCGGAGGCCGGGCGTAGGCCGGAATAGCCGTGAGCAAAAAAAATCCAGACCGAATCAAAATAAAGGTGTTCTGCTATACTGTGATATATTAACTTGCTTTTGCCCTGCCGACGAGCGATGTGGACGCCGGTGTTTCTGCGAATTTACAAAGCTTGCGCATCACTCCATGGAAACAGCAATACCACAACCTTCATCCCTCTCCACCCAATCGAAAACGCTGGATCTTGCCGGATTCATTACGTGGCAACGCATCGACAAAGAATATTTTTCTGGGATATTTGTAAGGCGCGATCCTGGCTTTTACATGCGTCTGCAATGCATGCTTGAATTCCCGGTCAGCCTTGACATTGGGCAAGACAACCACATAGGCGACAACAATCTGACCACGCGCTTCATCCGCCACGCCAATTACCGCACATTCTGTCACCTGAGGGTGTTCAAGGATGGCATTTTCAATTTCCAGCCCCGAAACATTGTAACCGGAAGTAATGATCATATCATCATAGCGCGAGTGATAGGCAAGATAGCCGTCCGCTGTTATCAGGCACACATCCCCGGTAATATTCCATCCGCATTGCACATAAGTCGTTTGCCTTTCATCATTGAGATAGCGGCAGCCGATCGGCCCCCTGACCGCAAGGCGGCCTGTTTCACCCGGCGGCAATTGGCACCCCTCATCATCAAGGATTGCCAGTTCAAATCCCTCGATTGCCCGACCAATGAAACCCGGCCTGATATTTCCCCCTCCGGCACCGGCAAATGCATGCAGCATTTCTGTTGAACCAAGCAGTTCGATCATTTCAATGCCGGTCTCCCTGGTCCAGTTTTCCCGTACCGACAATGGCAACGCCTCGCCCGAGGATACGGCAAGTCTCAAACTCTGCAGCCTGTTGCCCCGGTCAAGCTTTAAAACCTGCTGATAATAGGTCGGCACCGTAAAGCAAATTGTGGCCTTGTGACGTTCGATCGTGTCGACAAATTCAGTTGGATCATAGCGGCCGTGCAAAACGGTCGCTGCACCACAAAACAACGGGAATACCAACAGACCACCAAGCCCGAAGGTGAATGCTAATGGTGCCGTTCCAATGAAAATATCATGCTCATCGCCATCAATCATGTGCCGGCAGACGGTATGACAGATCGCCAGAATATCACGATGGAAATGAACAGCGGCTTTCGGTCGTCCTGTCGTACCGGAAGTAAATGCGATCAACGAAATATCATCGGCCAGAGTCGCGCACATCGCCACATCTGGCGATTCTCCAAGGGCTAAGTCAAATAATTCATCCCCGCCCTGGGTAAATACCAGCACGCGCAACGGTTCTTCGCAGGTGGCAATTGCCTCGGTAAGTTCATCCTCCAGACTTTGCTCGCAGATTGCCAGCACCGGTCGGGAAATATCGAGAATTACCTGCAGTTCCGCACTGCGCAACAATGACATGCTGGTGACAGCAACCGCACCGATTTTCTGGACAGCCAGCCAGATGGCAGCAACCTCCGGCGAATTCACCCCGCGTATCAACACCCGGTTACCAGATTCAACGGCGTAATCATTCATCAACTTGTGGGCAACCTGATTAACGCGGTTTGCCAGTTGCCCGTAACTCCATGTGCGATGATCATTGATAATAGCGGGCCTGTCTGCCCTTCCCGCCTGCAGGTTGTTGTCCAGCAAAACTTCAACACAATTCATTGGCCCGCTCATCGGCACATCCGCATGCGGCAGGAATACCGGCCATTGATCACCTGCTGGCAATCTGTCATGGACAAAACGGTCCATTTGCGGGCTTTCTTGGTTCATCATTTTGCTGACCAGGGCGGTGCGCTCAGACGCCGTTTTCCATCACGGGATTTGAGAACATCAGGTTCATCCAGTTCTGTCCTGTCCCATAATTTACAGGTCACCTGCTTGTGGTTCTGGTCCAGGCCCTCGCAATAATTGGTATATTCGCACAACCGGATGGCCTCACCATGACCCGATTGCAGTTTCAACAACCAGTCAGGATCTGCCAGATATTGCCTGGCCACCCCGATAATATCACCTTTCCCGCCCTTCAGGGCGGCTTCAGCCATTTCAAAATTATGAATTCCACCGGCAACGACTACCGGAGTTTGCATTCCGGCATCACGAACCGCCTTTCTGACTTGCGCCGTATCGGCAAAATTACGACCAAATGGCCCCACTTTATCCGAGATAAATTGCGGCATGCATTCATAGCCGCTTCGCCCGGTATAGGGATAGGCCGCTGCCCCGACCTTCGGCTGCTTGGCATCATCAAATTTTCCGCCCCGCGATAATGACAGGAAATCCATGCCGCAGCGAGCAAATTCAACGGCAAAAAAACATGCATCTTCAACATCGCTGCCACCGTCGATTATTTCGTTAGCCAGAAATCTGGCACCGACAACAAACTTGTCTGACACGCATTCGCGTACCTTTCTGAACACCTCCCGCGGCAACCGAACCCGGTGGGTCCGTTCGCCCCCGTATCCATCCTGCCTGTTGTTGGTTGCCGACAAAAATGAAGCCATCGAATAGGCATGGGCATAATGCAGCTCAACGCCATCAAAACCGGCCTCTTCTGCCCGTATCGCCGCATCGGCAAATAATTGCGGCAACACCTGCGGCAGATCGGCAATATGGTTCAGATGGGTATCAGTGACCAGTTCCCGTGCTCCATAGGTCAGGGCATTGTATTCACGTTCAGCTAGTATACGCTCCAGCCCTTCCCCTTCCATTTCAATCAGCGCTTGCCGAATATCAAATTCGCGAGCTTCTTCCATGTCCAGCAATTTTCTGTGCCGGTCGGTGATTACCAGAAACCGTTCCAGATATTTTTCAGCCTTTTGTCGTCGCCGGATTGAAAGAAAATCTATCAGTTGAATAAAAACCCTGGTGGCACCCTCACTTTCTTCACCAATCCGCTCGATCAACTGGCGCAAGCCGCCAATATAACGATCATGGCCAATTCGCATCAATGGACCTGATGGCACATCGCGAATACCGGTGGCTTCCACAACAATGGCTGCGGGCTTGCTCCTGGCAAAACGGCCATACCAGTCAAGAACTTCGCGAGTGACCTCGCCATCATTAGTCGCCCGCCACGGCACCATCGCCGGCAACCAGGACCGGTTATCCAGATGAAGACGCTGATAGTCCAGCGGAGAAAACAGTTTTGAATCAGCAATCTCCTGAGGATCAGGCAGATGCCCCATACTGGTTTTAAAGCGGATTTTCTCCGGTGGTTTCCACATCAGATCATCGCCGGAACTTTATTCATATTTAAAATATTCATGTTTAAAGGTTCTCTGCAAACCACTAAACATCATTCCACCCTGCCCCGCAACAATTTTGCTTCAGAATACAATAGAATCGGATCATCGATCCAAAAGCGAAATTTGTCAGATGGAACGCTCTTACTGATAGACAAGGCGTCGCCATTACTGTGATCTAGAGTATATCAGTAAAAAAAAGGTATCCCCCACCCGTTTGCCGATCCTGTTATTCTTGTATTAAGAGCCGCATATAATTTTGTAATCAATCAACCGATTGATGGAGAGCGGTGAAATTTGATTTGTCGTTTCAATAACTGTGCTCCGGATGCAGAACATCCGGAATTTGGATAATACCGGCTATTGCATGAACCGATTACAAACTAGCCGATATTATTCCTGCGCTCGCAATACCATGCCAAACAAATCCCGGGTGTCATCCGGGTCAGCAATTAGATCCAGATCAACATGACTACCGGTTCGCTCAAGTTGATCATGGATATAACGCAGGGCCGAAAAATCTTCGATGGCAAAGCCGACGCTGTCAAAAAGGGTAATCTGGTTTTCATTGCGACGACCTTCAGCTTCGCCGCTCATAACTTGCCAGATTTCTGTCACCCCATAGTCTTTTTCCAGCTGCTGAATTTCGCCTTCCACACGGGTCTGGGGAGGATATTCGACAAATATTTCCGAACGCAACAGAATGTCACGATGGAGTTCCGTCTTGCCGGGGCAATCCCCGCCAATAGCGTTGATATGAACACCGGAGCCGACCATATTATCGGTCAGGATCGTTGCATATTGTTTGTCAGCAGTGCAGGTTGTGATGATTCCAGCCCCGGTAATCGCTTCCTGTGATGATGAGCACCCGATTGCCTTGATCCCCTGATCAGCCAGGTTTCTGACCGCCTTTTCGGTAGCTTTGGGATCTGTGTCGTAGAGTTTCACCGTTTCGATGCCACAGATGGTCTTAAAGGCAATGGCCTGGAACTCGCACTGGGCGCCATTGCCAATCATTGCCATGGTTTTTGCATGTTTCGGTGCCAGATATTTTGCCACCAGTGCTGAAGTTGCTGCAGTACGCAGGGCAGTGAGAATTGTCATTTCTGAAAATAATACCGGATAGCCGTTGGATACATCTGCCAGAACTCCAAAAGCGGTAACCGTCTGGAAACCTTCCTGTTGATTTTTTGGATGGCCGTTTACATATTTGAATCCATAGACCTCTCCATCCGAGGTCGGCATTAGCTCGATCACTCCTTCAGCCGAATGGGCAGCAACACGCGGAGTTTTATCAAATTTTTCCCACCGCTTGAAATCATCCTCAATATATCCTGCTAATTCAAACAACAGTTTTTCAAGACCTATATTATTGGTAATTCTCATCATGTCGTCGACGCTGACGAAGGGCACCATGGCAAGTTTTGAAGGAATGGAACTGGTCATAATATTCTCCATTTGATTAGGGGTTTTCATGGTTATGTTGGTCCCTCTAGCCCAGGACGCTTCGGCCCAGCAGGCTGGCGGTCAGATCGATCAGCAAATTTGCGGTGCGACCGCCTTGGTCGAGCAAGGGATTTAATTCAACAAGATCCAGTGAAGTGACAAGATTACTATCATGAACAATCTCCATCATGATATGGGCTTCACGGTAAGTCAGCCCGCCTGGAACCCTGGTTCCAACGGCAGGAGCGATATCCGGATCCAAAGCATCCACATCCAGAGAAACATGCAGCAAACCATTGGCAGCGCCAACTTTCTCCAGGAATTGTTCCAGCAGTTTTATGACACCGACTTCATCAATTTTTCGCATGTCATGGGCCGTAATACCGACAGTGGATAATTTCTGGCGTTCCGCCGGATCCACCGAACGAATTCCCATGATACAAATATTTTCAACCGCCAGCCGGGCAGAAAATGTGGGAAAATATCCATTGAAACTCGGATCGCCTGTCACATAGGCGAGAGGCATGCCATGAATATTGCCGCTTTGGCTGCTGTTCAGGGCGTGAAAATCCGTATGAGCGTCAATCCACAATACAAATAGAGGCCGACCTTGTTCTTCGGCGTATCGGGCGACCCCCGGGATTGTCCCGAAAGACAGACTATGGTCACCCCCTAAAAATATCGAAAATTTGCTCGCTCGTGCCGCCTGATAGGATGCTTCCTGTAAGGCTACAGTCCAGGCTACCGCTGTTTTGAGATTTTTCGCACTGAATGAGTGGGTGATTTCACCAATCTCTTTTGCTGCGATATTTCCCCGGTCATTTACATCGAAACCAAGATCAGCCAGCATTTCGGGCAGGCCGGCAATCCGCAAGGTATCCGGACCAAGCTGGCATCCTTTCATGCTGGCACCGGTGCCAATCGGTGCGCCTAAAACTGAACATATGTTTAATGACATGGCATAATAACCTCGCTGAATTTCAGTCAAAAATATTGTTATACAGCGGTAGCAACAAGTCAGATATTTGTTACATTATTGCGATTCAGATAGCATTATGATAAGTCTTACTGACATAATGATAGATCGGACCATTTATGGCACTGGATCCCACAGACCACAAACTAATTTCTCTTTTAAGAGAAAATGCCCGCTTGCCCGTCTCATCCCTGGCATTGCATCTGAATGTGTCGCGGGCAACCGTACAAAACCGCATCACGAGATTGACCGACAAAGGGATCATTCTGGGTTTTGGTGTACGACTGAAAACAGACATTGAAACCTCCCGAATCCGCGCCATCACCCTGATCCAGAGCCGCGCGCGCCAGACCAATCAGGTATTGCATTCCCTCTCCGGTCTGCCGGAGGTGCGCGCCTTGCATACCACCAACGGCAGTTGGGATATTGTTGCTGAATTGAATACGGAAAGCCTCGAGGAATTTGACACCGCTCTGAGCTACATTCGCGAGATTGAAGGCGTAGCCAACACCGAGACCAGCCTGTTACTGACCTCTCACAAAATGTAAAATCGACAAAGTCCGGATCATTCTTCTGCGTTCATTATTACCGGCATTTGAAACTTCCAATCGCTCCACACATTCACATTCTCAATTAGCTCAACCATAAAACTGGCAACATTTGCCCGCGATGTAGGACGGCCGGATAAGATGCCGGTGACAGGTGACTTTTCGATCTCATAGGGGGAAATTTCAGCATCAATCAGTGAATCCGGGCGCACGCTGCACCATTCTATGTGGTGGCTGTTCTTTCCGATATTTTCATGCAGGTGCTCCGCAGCAGTTTCATTATCTTTGTGGGGAGGCAGGGTATAACGCAGCAGGAAAAGCAAACCACGTTCAATCCATGTTCTTGGTTCATCACATTGCGGATTTTTCACACCAACCGTATTCATCAGGATGAATTTTGTTGGCTCACGAGGGTTGTTTTTTTCAATTGCACTACACAAACGCTGCGCAGCATCAGTGCAAAGTCTTCTGGGCTTTCCAAATACTCCCCTGAAATCCATCACATGTCCCAGGCAGGAGACAACTGCATGGCAATCCGCCACCAGATCTGCCAGCGCCTCATCACTCAAATCAAGTATTGCAGCCTCTACGACTGCAAGACTAGGATTTTTCAGAATTTCTGCGGAATACTTGTCAGGAGAACGCACAATAACACGAACTTCATGACCTTTTTCCAGTAATTGCTCGACCACCAAACGACCGGTCATTCCTGTGGCTCCAACCACTAATATCGTCATCATTCCATCCTTTTTTCGTCAATTCACCGAAGGCAATCATTGCCTGATACTGGCATTTGTTATTGTTGCTGGGGATATACGGGTATCCTCGTAATATTTAAATTGACCAATTTCGTAAGTTTGATATGCATTTTTGCATGGATTGGAGTTCTGTAAATTTTGACTGGAACCGCGCCAGGGCATTTCTGGTGACAGCCGAAGAGGGCTCTCTGTCTGCCGCTGCACGCGCACTTGGAACTACGCAACCGACATTGGGTCGTCAGGTTGACGCGCTCGAACAGGAACTTGGCATTGTGCTTTTCCAACGCGTTGGCCGCGGCCTTGCTCTCACCCCGGCAGGGCTGGAACTTTTGGACCATGTCCGCACAATGGGCGAAGCGGCCAGTCGGGTATCAATAACAGCATTTGGCCGGTCCCAGTCAATCGAAGGGACAGTGTGCATCTCAGCAAGCGAAACCTATGCCGCAATGCTGCTCCCCCCTGTCATCGCAAAATTGCGTTTGGCGGAACCAAAAATCAGTGTAGAAATCATAGCTTCCCACACCACCAGCGATCTGAGGCGGCGCGAGGCTGATATTGCAATTCGGAATTTTCGTCCAACCGAACCGGATCTGATTGCAAAAAAGATTAGAGAGGTTCCGGCCAGGCTTTATGCGACACCGCAATATATCAAAAAGATTGGAAACCCCAAGCATCCCAAGGACCTGGATAGTGCCGATTTCATCAATATCAGTAGCGGCGATATTTTCATGAATACCCTGAATGGACTTGGTTTCAATCTGACGAAAAACAGTTTTCCCATACTCAGCGAAAACTATCTGGTAATGTGGGAACTGGTCAAACAGGGACTGGGAATTGGCATTCTGGACGGCAATATTGGTGATGCTGAGCCTTTGGTCCGCCAGGTACTGCCAAATCTTGAGCCTTTGATTTTTCCGATATGGCTGGTGGCCCATCGCGAACTCCACACAAGCCAACGCATCCGGATGGTTTTCGATCTGTTGGCCACCGAACTTGCCAAATCCTGACATGGGAGGAATGACGCGCCGTCTCAACAGTCCCCAGACCACAAAATTACAGTACTTTTGAATACTAATACGGGTTGGGCGAAAACTTCACTCAGTTGGCCTTGACCACTACCAAAAAAATAGTAACAAACTCCACCTCTGAACGACCCGGGTCAGGACTGGCGAAACAAAGATAATTGGGGAATACAATGAACATCCCGGAAATTATGAGCGGTATTCAACTGACACGACATGGCGGGCCGGAAACACTTGTCTGGAACGACAAAATCCCTGTTCGAATACCCAGATCAGACGAAGTTCTGGTCCGCGTCAAAGCGGCGGGTGTCAATAATACAGATATCAATACGCGCATCGGATGGTATTCAGATGATGTGACTGACAGTACCGATGACGCCGATCCGGATGCCGGGATTGAAGATGGAGGATGGGCGGGAGCCCTGCCCTTTCCCCTGATACAGGGAGGTGATCTGTGCGGTGAAATCATTGCAATGGGAGATCAGGTTAACGATTTTAAAATTGGCATGCGGGTCACCTGTCCCACCAACCAGCCTGTCCCGACACCGGACACCCCCACCAAATGTGTCGTCATCGGATCTGAATTTGATGGTGCCTTCGCACAATATTGCACTTTGTCAGCAGACCAGCTGTTGGATGTCAGCAAGTCTCCTTTAAGTGATGTGGAGATCGCAGCACTTCCCTGTGCATTCGGTACCGCAATGAACTTGCTCACCCGGGCAAATATTTCTGATCGTGATCATCTGCTGATCACCGGGGCCTCTGGCGGGGTGGGACTGGCAGTCGTACAACTTGCCAAACTGCGTGGAGCACGAATAACCGGTATTGCAAGTCCGGACAAGCACGAAGCGGTGCGCATGGCTGGCGCCGCCAAAGTTATTGATCGAGGTAAAATACCTGATCCACAATCATACACTGCGGTAATTGATGTGGTCGGTGGTGACGACTGGGAATTATTCATTAACGCATTAAAGCCAGGTGGCAGATATGCCGTATCTGGCGCAATAGCCGGCCCGATCATTAAAGCCGATCTGCGTACCATTTACCTTAATGACATCACGCTTTACGGCTGTACGTATCAACCAAGGAGCGTGTTTGTAGAACTTGTAAAACTGATCAATGAAGGTCTGATCAAGCCGCATATTTCAAACACCTACCCCCTGCGTAAGATCGCAACTGCGCAGCAAGATTTTTTATCAAAACGTTATCCCGGCAAGCTGGTTCTTATACCACCCCAGGCAAATTCATGAACGTAAATCCAGGAAATCTCGCTATACAAATCGAAGCACTAATGGGAAATTTCTCTCCTGCTTTGCAACCAATGATTGCATGTTTAACTTTTCACTATTACCTGCTATAGTATTCCGACATTATGATGGCTGCAGTATTGGTATTAGGATTAAGCAATGGCAAACGCTAATTTCAATGATATTATTTATGGTACTCCCGCACAGATCAGCGTGGTTCGACTGGCAAATTCGCTCTGGCCCCTGCTGCAAAACGATCCCCGTTTCAGTTTTCAGGGACGCGTAGTCTCTTTTGCCGGCGAACAACCAAACAGTGCGGATATGGTAATTGAGCTGGCTCGATTGCAGGGTTATTCCAGTTGTCACTTTGTGCCAAAAAAGCGCGCCCAGGCGCTAATTCGCGCATTTGAAGCAGCCGGTTTACAGCCTGCTATCTGGAACCAGTTCTGGGGGCGTGAAGGTGCCATTGCCGCCAGCAAGACTTTCTTGTCCGAATATATAAAGCCCGATAGCCTGACCTTGAAAACCGTGGGACCCAATACACCTGACAGCGTCATCGACGAAATCAGCGAGGTATCTATCGCCTCCGGCGTGATGCCAGTTTCGGGCACCACCATGCTGGGAGAACAGCCAAGGGGAATGATGTTGTATGTTGAAAATCATCACCGGCAGGTTTTAGCAGTTGGTGGAGCATTCATGGCCTATCACCCTGACAGCCCCTATTTCGATGAGGCTTTCTGGGGCATGCTGGCAACACACAAGTCCTGGCGCGACCTGAGACTTGCCAGTTGGATAGGAGCCCAGACAATACTTGATATGGCCGACCAGTTCGGCGCACGCGGATTTTCTAGCGGGGTTAAATCCGAAAATCCGGCTTCGCATGCCATGTGTAACCGGCTAGGTGTCCGCCCCTCGCAAATGGTCTATGCCGGGGCCTCGGCTCCCGAAACCATCGGCGAAATATCGATTGCCCGGCAGTCCGCTGAGACAATTTGATCTATGCCGCCTTTTCCAGCTTGCCCAGAGCAATCTCCACCTCGTGACTCCCGCCCAGCAATTCCAGAAGTATCCTTGCTTTGACGCCTTCGATCGCTTGCACATCAACCAGATGACCATCAAGCGGGCCCTCGACAATTTTTACCTTGTCTCCGGTTTTGAATTCATGATGAGATCGCATAAACTGCTGAGCATCTGGCACACCGAATTCCCGATTGTTTTCAATGATAAAACGATTGAGACGTTCTCCGGAAATTCCCGCTGGCCGATTGGCGACACTCATTACCCCATGCACTAGATGTAACCGGAAAAGCTCAAACCATGCCTCATTTCCTTTCTTAACGCCAAACCACAGACAACCGGGCATGGCGGGAAAGGCAAAACGCCGTTTATTGCGGGAGAAACGATTGACCCGACGCCATTTGGAATAAAGCGGCAAATAGACATATCCGGCGTCAGTGCCGGTCGGTTTCAAAGTGTTTTTGTCAACCCATTGGGTAATCATTTTCTGGGTGACATATTCCTTTTGCGAAGGAACAAACAATACATACCAGATGATACTTTCATCACCCATGCGCTGACGCGCCACCCGGTTGATACGTCTTGCCCCCTGCTCCAGCTGCTTGCGTCGGTCCCTGCTCTGGCCGCTGCTACAGTGGTTTTTTCTTTTCCTCTTCAACTCTCGACCCCTTTAATTTGAAAAGTCCTCGTTACTGCTGTCGGATTCTTTATTTGTTAGCTTTGGTACCGGCGTCGCGGTTCAAAGAGATATTAATATCGATAATCCTGTCCTCATCCGGGCCAAAATCGATCAGGGTCTGAATATCCGCCAGTTCATCGGTAAAATGTTCAACATCAACAATCCCTTCATTTAGTCTGCAACCGGTAATCATTCGCCATTTTCTGTCAGTCTCATTCGCCATCAGGCCCTCGCTTTGATTTGGATGTTGAAATTTAATTCAATCCTGCCGGTATCGCCCCCCAACTTGAGCAATCACTCGCCCGACCTCGCCTTTTTCTTCACCAGCTCTGATGGGCAAACAGGAGTACAACGCCACTACCGGAAAAATCATAGCAAATTTGATTCTTGCCATTTCAAACTTGTTACGGTATAATTACCGCAATGTCAACGGTATTATTACCGGATTTGTCAAATCGATACAACCTCTGTAAACAGGAATCATGAAAGATATTCTCGACAGAATTGAAACCAGGCTGAAACTGGTAGGACTGTCAGCCCGCGCCGCATCAAAAAAAGCCGGTCTGACCGAGGACGCCATTCGCAACATGCAAAGGCGGGTCAAGTCCAATTCAGGCCAAGGCGTCTCCACCAAAACCATTCAGGCTCTCGCCGTGGTTTTGAAAACCACCCCTGCTTGGTTGCTTGAAGGGGATAATCCCATTGACCCCGCCAATGGTGAATATACCGGCAAAGACGGCAATATATTGCCGTTCCGCCTGAACGAAGATGCTCCCCAACCACTGCATCCCGTGCCTGCCGGTGTTCGCCTGGTAACAGTAAAAAGCCATGTGGAGGCTGGTTTCTGGGATGAATCGGTACAATGGACTGAAGACAGGTGGTATTTGGTTCCTGTTCCGGCCGATGACAAATTCAGTAATGTCAGCCTCTATGGCGCCGAAACCCGCGGCCCTTCGATGAACAAGATCTATGAAGAAGGTACCGTGCTGGTATATGACAACATCCATGAAACCCAGGAAGAACTGATTTCCGGCAAGCGTTATATCATCGAACGTGTCGATGCCGGGGATGATCGCGAATGCACAGTAAAAACACTCCACCGAGACCCGGAAGGCGCTTACTGGCTGGTGCCCGAATCTGACGACCCGCGTTTCCAGGAGCCATTACGCGTCAACGGCGATGAGGGTGAGACGATCAGAATAATCGGCCGCGTACGCTACCGGGTTTCTGAAGAATAAATGCTCCGCCAATTCAAACCGGTACGGTAAAGCGCTCATTCCAGCTTCGGTAATTTTACCTTTTTGCTTGACTTGCGGTAATAATACCGCTATATTTCTAAGCTATTTCGGGAGGACCAATGCAGGATATTGATATAGACAGGATCCTTGCGCAACTTTGTCCCTGCATCAATGAGACCTTGCAGCAGGCTGAGCATTACCGGTTGAAATGTTATCTTCAGCGGCGCCAATGGCAATTGCTGCAATTCCGTATCGGTTATCGGGATGACTGGTCCAGTGACGAATTGATCTTTGTCCTTCGAAACCGCCTCAAAACATTGCGAAAACTGCAAAAACTCAATCCCGGCGCACCGGGCACATTGCTGCTACCTATGGTCCGTGTCGCCTATCAGGCGGAAATAGAAATTGCCAATTTCAATCAGGCAGGAAAATCAGATTTTTGGTAAACCAGTCCAGTTCATCAAATGCTTCCGTATAAGCAAAAAAGGGATTAATTTACTGATATGGACCAACCACTCGCCTATCTTGAGCGCATCCGCGAATATTATCTGGCCCTCGGCTATCAGACGCCATATCGCTGGGCTTCCTTTGACGACGTGCCGTTTTGCCCCGTGACAAAACCCGCACACGAAGCCTCATTCGCCATCATCACCACAGCAGCACCGTATCAATCCGGCAAAGGCGATCAGGGCCCTGGTGCGCCTTATAATGGTGCAACCAAATTTTTTTCTGTCTATTCCGGGTCGACCCAATCCGAACCGGACCTGCGCATTTCCCATGTTGCTATAGATCGCACCCACACCACGGCAGAGGATCAAGCCAGCTATTTTCCTCTGCGTGCCCTGAAAATTCTTCAGTCAAACGGCGGAATCGGCCACATCGCACCGCGCTTTCATGGCCTGCCGACCAACCGCTCACACAACACCACCATCCAGGTGGATAGTAAAGAAATTGTCCAACGATGCCTGGAGGATAAAGCTGATGCGGCCATTCTGGTGCCCAACTGCCCCGTCTGTCACCAGTCTGTGGCAATCGCTGCCCGGGCACTGGAAACTGCCGGCATCCCAACGGTAATTACCGGCTGTGCCAGAGACATCATCGAACTGGTCGGCGTACCACGCTTTTTGTTCAATGATTTCCCCCTGGGAAATTCCGCCGGCATCCCCGGCGACGAAAATTCCCAGCTGCAAATTACCAGACTGGCCATCTCCCTGCTGGAAAACGCCGTCAAACCCCGCACAACGCAGCAATCACCATTTCAATGGCCCGGCCCGGCTGACTGGAAAAAGGATTATTCAAACATCGCACTACTTTCCAAACAACAACTGGCGCAAAAGCGCAAAGAGTTTGATGCAGCTAAATTAGTGGCTCCAAAAAAACCGGCCAGATAAGGAGAGGATGACGAAACCCGCTGCAATATCATATCGTAACTAATTATTGATAAGTGTTAATTATCAAATCAGCCCAAAATTTACTTTTTGTATATTTTCGCGGGTGAAGAAACATCATTAGTTTTGATGGAGCGATAAGTACGCCCCCTTCACTAATTAGTAATTCTGCACACTTTCCACAGTCTAATAACATTGCGTTAAAAATTGGGGTAGTTTTACTGCCATCCAGCAAATTTGGATCAGCGCCATATTTGATCAACAACTTCATCATTTCGATGTTCTTATGTCCAATCGCGATTGACAGGGGCGATATTCTTTCTCCTGGTTTCCCCTGTCCAGCGTTTGGATCTGCGCCTGATAAAAGCAACTTCTCAACAGCTATGAAATCTGATCTAACAATCGCATCCCCTAAAATGTTGTCATACTTATTTTCACACGCAAATACACTAAGAGGCACCAATATCAATGTCATGAATCTTAATAGCCTATTCAATTTTGCATTTCTGAAAACTCGTTTTTCCTGTCCCATCCGACTCATTTCCACATTCAACTCAGCCAGTCTCCTATTCCACCCCTCAATTCCGCCATAATTGTGTTAGCCACCATTCCTTCACACTGCAAATTCACTGAGTTTTCCCCAGCATCGCGATAGTTGCCAACAAGGGTTGTTTATGTGGTAGTGATTTGCTTTGATGACACTGCAATAATCTCAACTTTTAAGATTTCGGACGAACTGTCCGAAGACAAGACGGAGAATGACACAAATGTTCAAATACAACACCATCCCCGCAATGGCGCTGGCAATAGCATCCACTTTCGGGGTGATGAGTGCTCCAACTGAAGCAACCGCCGAAGAGGTTTATTTCATCCGCGGTGCGATGAATGTTTTCTCTGCCGGAATGAACCAGATGACCGACCGTTTGCGCTCGCGTGGCGTCAATGCCAAGGCCCTGTCAAACGGCCAATGGTCCGGCATTGCCAGAGACATTATCAACCGTAACAAAAGCGGCAGGGTATCCTATCCGATCATCATTGCCGGCCACAGCGTTGGTGGCCAGGAGGCACCTAAATTCAACGATATGCTGGCCAAGGCCGGTATTCCCGTCGCTCTCGTCATCGGCGTTGATCCGGGCTGGGCTGCCCCGCCACCCTTCACCGCCGGCTCTACCAGAGTGGTCAATTTCTGGGTTGGCGGCACAGCGCGTGGCAATCCCTATCGTTCCACCGGCGGCTTTCGCGGCACCATCCGGAATATCGATATCCGCTCATTCTCCAAAGCCGATCATGTGCAAATCGACAAGGACAGGGGCGTCCAGTCGCGTATCATCGGCCTGGTCATGTCGGCTCTCTAGCCAGACATTGACCTGATTAAGAATTGAAAACCGGCCGGCAATGGCCGGTTTTTTTTGCGTATGGTTTCATTAAAGCATGTCGCGTCCGGTTTATTCTGGGTTATTGAAATTCCCGAATATTACTGGCAATCTGTTTGTGATCTCGAAAAGCATCTTTGCCGGTGACATCCACACCGACTTGGTTTTCCGGAGTAGAACTGGACTAAATAGTATGCCAAGGCCCAATCCCTATCGCCCCTACAGGCCTTGCCCGGAGCAACAGGCTCTGATACCCGATATTTCCGGCAATTCTATCAATGGCCTTGACGAGACTGAGCCGCGCCCTCCGCGATATATCTACTGGAACGATCCCGATAAAATTGCCCATGGCGCCTTGCAGCGCTGGTTTTATCACAACGATCCCGACAATCAGGCACTTCGCCTGGCCCGACAGGACCGCGCCGCCATCACCGATTTCAAACTGCCACCGGTGGCTGGACCTAAACCAGAATATGACAACAGCAACAACACAACGGAATTGCTCGAGCAGGTGAAAGAATTCGATTTCGAAATGACCGGCATCACTGCGATGAAACCGGAATTTCTTTATCACAACACCGAAATTGATCACCAATGGGTGGTGATGATCGCAGTCATTCATGATTATGTACAAATCAGTGAGGCCCCTCGCGACAAGGCAGGAGCGGAGGTGGTTCGCCAATATGGTCGCGCCATGCGCGGCGCTATGCAGACCGCTGCATGGATCAGAAACCGGGGCTATGATGCCGAACCCCACACCGGACCGTTGGCTGGTAAATTGCTGATGATCCCGCCAGCCATTGCCTGCGGCTTTGGTGAACTGGGAAAACACGGTTCACTGATCAACCGGCAACATGGGTCGAACTTCCGGCTTTCAGCTGTCACCACGTCCATGCCATTAAAGCCAACCGAAGCGCCACCGATGTGGGTAGATGATTTTTGCATCAATTGCCGCATCTACGAAAATGCCTGCCCGCCGGGGGCTATCTCACCGGACAAGCAATTGGTCAGGGGCAGACGCAAATGGTATGTCGATTTCGACAAATGCATCCCGTTTTTCAACGAGAATTTCGGCTGCGCCATGTGTATCGCCCAATGCCCGTGGAGCCGACCCGGCATTGCACCACGCCTGAGCAAAAAATCACCCGCAGGCACGAGAAAAACGTGGCACTTTCAAAATCATAGAAGAATGGCAGGGGCACACAGACTCGAACTGTGGACCTACGGTTTTGGAGACCGTCGCTCTACCAACTGAGCTATACCCCTATCTCAAACAGGTTCGGTCAATTGATTTGACTGTCTGCTTCGTCTGGAGATTACTAAGCAGATGATGGCGTTAATTCAAGCCAAAAATCACGATATTGGCATCGATTTGAAAATTGATACAGGTTAATGGGAAAATACTAGCCTTCTACAGGCAATCAAACCCCTTTTTCTTTACAAGAAATCATCCCGCTCATCCAACGGCCATAAAACCGATAGTCCCGTTACCAGTTGCCTGATTATCGGGTAACTGATAAAAATCCAAATCTTTTCTACACTCCCGGCACGCTACAGGCCAAGAGTGCTGTATGATTTAACCACCCGATCTATCGAAATCATATAGGCGGCAGTTCTCAAATCCATACTCGGATCTTCAGCCTTCAGGCGATGCCACATGTCGCGCATATTGTTATAGGCGCCGCGCATGGTGTCATCAAGGCCAGAACGTACAAGCGCCAACTCATCAGCACCGGAGACAAAGGCACCGCGCAATTCATCGGGAAAGGATTCACCAGTCATTTTCTCCAGCGCCTCGATCACCATTTCCTGACGGGCCTCCTCCTGGCGACGTTGCATACGACCAAAGCGGATATGGGAAAGGTTTTTCACCCACTCGAAATAGGAAACCGTCACGCCTCCGGCATTGGCAAACATATCCGGCATGATCACCACACCATTTTTACGCAAAATTTCATCCCCGCCAGCAGTGATCGGCCCATTTGCCGCTTCGACAATGAAACGGGCTTTGACGCGCCCGGCATTGTCCATATTAATTACCCCTTCCAGGGCGGCAGGGATCAGAATATCACAATCATGTTCCAGTACCAGAGAACCATCTTCCACGTGCTTGCCATGGGGAAATTTGGCCACACCACCATATTCACTGATGTGGGATTTCAGCGTTTCAATATCAAGGCCATTATCATTGATGACCGCACCGTCATGCTCAATTACCGCAACGATCTTGCAATCATCTTCCTCCTGCAGGAATTTACCGGCATGATAACCCACATTACCCAGTCCCTGGATAACAACACGTTTTCCGCCAAGACCACCCTTCAGACCAGCCGCCTCCTTATCCATTTCATGACGAAAAAATTCACGAATGCCATATTGCACGCCGCGTCCGGTTGCCTCAACCCGCCCGCGAATACCGCCAACTTCCAGCGGCTTGCCGGTGACGCAGGCCCTTGCATCAATATCGGTGGTGTTCATGCGGTGGTACTGGTCAGCAATCCAGGCCATCTCACGCTCACCGGTTCCCATGTCAGGCGCCGGTACATTTTGGGAAGGATTAATCAGATCGCGCTTGATCAGTTCAAACGCGAAACGCCTGGTAATGTGTTCAAGCTCATCTTCATCCCATGCGCGCGGATCAATACACAAGCCACCTTTCGAACCACCAAACGGCACTTCCACCAGAGCACATTTATATGTCATCAGCGATGCAAGAGCCTCAACCTCGTTCTGGTCGACACTCAACGCATAACGAATGCCGCCTTTCACTGGTTCCGCGTGTTCGGAATGGACTGACCGGTAACCGGTAAAAGTCTGGATTTTGCCTCGCAATTTCACGCCAAAGCGCACCGTATAGGTAGAATTGGCCACGCGAATCTTGTCGATTATATCCGATGACAGGTCCATTTTTTCCGCGGCACGCATGAAAAGCATTTCCACACTTTCCCGAAATCCTGGCTCATTTTTCGATGACATTAGACTTTCCTCCTACATCGCCTGATGCGAGCATGACAGGATTTTGTAGTTTTACAACGAAAATTGAGGGATTTTCACCAAAAAAAGAACGGAATCGAGATTTGTGGCCACCCAGCGCTTTTTGATGGCGCAAATGAGATTTTGCCGTTGGCCCAGTCTCCACTTGTTGCCTGCAATACTGATACCCGGCCAATTCACCGGTTCTTGCTAAATATCAGCGCTTCAATGCCAGATTCACCCTCGCCGCAATTGGCAGTGATACCGGTTTGGGTGAACCCGTGCTTTTGATAAAATCCAATGGCAGATTTATTCTGTTCTTCAACTTCCAGGGTCAGATTCTGGAATTCAAAAAAACAACCCTCAATTTCTTCAAGCAGCATTCGGCCAACACCCCGGCCCTGAAATTCAGGCAATATATAGAGCCGGTGCAGTTTAACGGTGGTATCGTTGATCCGGCTTGCAAAAGCGGTACCGGCCATTTTGTTTCCGTCATCAGCCACCAAAAACTCGGAAACCGGCGTTTTCAGGTTCTGCTCCAGTGCACTTATTGAGTGCCACTGACCGGTAATCTCGGCAACTCTTTCAACGCCGTAAATCTCATCATAAGTATCATGCCAGACCCTGCCCAGAAGCTGGCTGATTGCCTCGACATCTCGCTTTGAAGCTGTTCGCACCCACATGGATTAGATCCCTGAACCAGAATCAGATTGTTAACACTTAAGCCTAAAGTCCTAATTTTTCCCGCAAAAGCTGATTGACCATTTGCGGGCTGGCCTTGCCGCCGGTAGCCTTCATCACCTGACCGACAAACCAACCGACCATCTTCGGCTTTTCACGAACTTCTGCGACCTTATCCGGATTGGCAGCAATAATCTCATCCACAGCAGCCTCGATTGCGCCTGTATCAGTTACCTGCTTCATGCCACGTTCTTCAACAATTGCCACCGGGTCCCCACCTTCAGTCCAGACAATCTCGAACAGATCCTTGGCAATCTGGCCGGAAATTGTATTGGCCGTGATCAAGTCGATAATTGCACCAATCTGCTCGGGAGTAATCGGAGAATCTTTGATCGTATGGTCTTCTTCTTTTAACTTGCCGAGCAAATTGTTGATCACCCAGTTGGCTGCCAGTTTCCCGTCCCGGCCGGCTGCTACCTGCTCATAGAAATCAGCGATGGATTTTGTTGAAACAAGAATCGAAGCATCATAGGCAGACAACCCCATTTCATCCCTTAATCTGTCATGTTTGTCATCAGGAAGCTCGGGCAGATGACTGGCAAGATCGTCAACATATTCCTGCGTAAATTCCAGAGGCAGCAGATCAGGATCAGGAAAATAGCGGTAATCATGCGCATCTTCTTTTGAACGCATCGAGCGGGTTTCACCTTTTGCCGGATCAAAAAGACGCGTCTCCTGATCAATCACCCCACCATCTTCTATCACCGCAATCTGGCGGCGCGCTTCAGCTTCGATTGCCTGGCCGACAAACCGTATTGAATTAACATTTTTGATTTCACACCGGGTGCCAAATTCGCCACCGGGTTTTCTCACCGATACATTGACATCTGCACGCAACGATCCCTGCTCCATATTGCCATCACATGTACCCAGATAACGCAAAATAGTACGCAGTTTGGTAACATAGGCTCTGGCTTCTTCCGAAGAGCGAATATCAGGCTTGGAGACAATTTCCATCAATGCGATACCTGTACGGTTGAGATCGACGAAACTCATCAACGGGTGCTGATCATGCATGGATTTACCGGCATCCTGCTCCAGATGCAGTCGCTCAACACCTATCTCGACTTCCTCAAAGTCACCCTGCTTGTCAGGGCCCACTTCGATCTTGATAGTACCTTCGCCGATGATCGGATTCTTGAACTGCGAAATCTGATAGCCCTGTGGCAAATCAGGATAAAAATAGTTCTTGCGGTCAAACACCGAACGCAGGTTAATCTGAGCCTTTAATCCCAACCCGGTGCGCACCGCCTGAGCTACGCATTCCTCGTTGATCACCGGCAACATACCAGGCATGGCTGCATCAACCAGTGAAACATTCGAATTGGCCGGCGCCCCAAATTTTGTTGAAGCTCCGGAAAACAGTTTTGAATTCGAGGAAACCTGGGCATGAACTTCCAGACCGATGATAACCTCCCAGTCGCCGGTGGCACCGGGAATGAAACGTTTGGGTTCGGCAATACGTGTGTCAATAATCTGGGTCATGGTGGCTACTGTCAGGTTCTACAATTACATAGCGAAGAGGGTTGCATCTCTATTGCAGTGAAGCGCAGTTCCAGTCAAGCAAGTCTTTAATTGCAGGGCTGGTTTCTTTTGAGAATTGTGCAAGTTCAGGTCGCTAGTTTTGCAAATAGAAGTGACAATAAACTGTGTCTTTTCAGATACGAAGCGAAGGCAATCCAATGCCGGTACTTTCAAATCCACCATCAGCTGCAATCACCTGCCCTGTCACATAACTGGCTCTGTCAGAACACAGGAACCTTGTTACTTCAGCTATTTCATCTTCCGAACCGTAACGATTTAAAGGGATTGCATCATGATAGGCATCGATAATATCCTGGGTATGGACTGCCATTGCAAGTTTCGTCCGCACGGGTCCCGGTGCCACACAATTAACCCTGATACCGAATTCCCCCAGTTCTGCTGCATATTGCTGGGTCAGATGGATCACGGCTGCTTTTGAAGTGCCGTATGCAACCCTCAAAGTAGACGCCCGCAACCCTGATATTGAGGCAATATTGACAATACAGCCACCGCTTTTCTTCAACGCCGGTGTGACCGCCTGGGAGCATAGGAATACGCCGTCCAGATTGGTCGCCATGACTTCACGCCAGCGTTGAAAATCCGTGCCTTCAATCGGGCCGAAATCAGCTACACCGGCATTGTTGACCAGGGCATCCAGGCGTCCCAGAGCCGCCTCGGCTTCTCCAACCATTTCATTTACCTGGTCTGGTTCACTGATGTCATAGGTCAGTGCCGTTACACCATTCAACCCCCCGGCGGCTTTGGCAAGTTCCTTACCATCGCGATCAACCATTGCAACCTTTCGCCCGTCAGCCAGAAAAAGCTTGGTGGTGGCCAGCCCGATACCGCGCGCCGCGCCGGTGACAATAGCCGTTTGTTCACTCATTGAATAATCCCCAGATGATAAACTTAGCAATTCGTGCAGATGTATAGAATGCCTGCAAAATAAATGACAGCTCTGTATTTCAAACCATAAGTGTCCAATCCGAAACTCTGAGCACCGTGATTCAATTGAACCCGAGTGTTTTGTGTCGCTCAATCTGCGACCTTGCAGTTGCCAAAATACACAAAATACTCCCGCCAGTGACCGTTGCCAAACTCAAACTGGAAAATTGTGGCAAGGTCGAAACGATCACCGTCAAATAAAGCCGATAAACAAATTTGCTACCCAGTTGTAAGCATTTCCGGTAATGTGTCCGATATGGGTACTGCCGGTAATTGCCACAAACCTAAAACTTGCTTCCCCCGGGTTGGCTTTTAGTTTCACCGGCTCAATCTAACCACAGGATAATCATGAGTGCTGTACGCCTGAATGACGAAGTGCTGAATGAACTACTGCAGATTTGCAAGCAAAGGCAGTTTAAGCCGGGAGAAAAAATCACCGTAAAGGGCGAACTTCCCAAAAGCATGTATTTCTTTCTGGCCGGCTGGATCGACATCCGATTTTTTGAAGATGGCGGCGGCGCATCCAGCCTGCGGGTAGGTGAAAGATCTGCTCTGGGTGAAATGAGTTTTTTTCAGGCAATAACGCTGTCGCGACTGCGGTAGCGGTAAGCGCGGTCACCGCCCTTGAGCTGGATCAAAACGCTCTGGACAAACTTGAGGCAAAAAATCCCCAGGCAGCAGACGAGTTTGCAAATTATCTGACCAAAACCATAGATAAGCGCCTGCGACAATAACTGGCTTCTAGAAAACACTTCAATTGGGGCACTTCTGGTTTATTCCGGGAGTTAGGGTATCGACAACCCTGCATTTTCAATCTGATAATGTCTCCTTGGCCCTTTTGAACGCCAGTGCAGACAATGCCAGATCACCTAATGCATGGCCCCGAAATATGAAAGCGTTCCGTTCATCTCCGTTGATGCGGCCCTTGCACTTGCCCAGCACCAACCCGGTTAAATCCCCACAGACCCATTCACCACGGACAAGTTTTTCTGGAAGCACGGCCTCCTGCTCCAGATCATCAATGATGATTGTGTCAAATCTTTCAAAAGTATCTTTGATCCATGGCACACCCAGATCAGCAACGGCGCTAAACGATCCGGGTTTCGTCCAGTCAGCATCAAGGAACGGCACAAAATCCGGCGAAAAGGAGATACTGGTTGCGATCAAATCCGCACCTTTGATGGCTTCTTTAGCGCTCGCGCATACTACCGCAGACAAGTTCATGCCGTCAGCCATCTCGACAAGGCTGTTAATATTGGCCTGTCCACGTCCAAAAATCCTGATTTCCTCCAATGGGTAAATGTCATGATAGGCCTGCAGGTGGCTTTTCGCCTGCACACCAGTTCCGATAAAAGCGGCAACAGATGATTCCGGTCTCGCCAGGTATTTTGCTGCCACCGCACTCAGTCCCGCGGTACGCACCGCCGTAATCCAGTTGCCATCCATTATCGCAACCGGAAGTCCTGTATCACTGTCTAGCATCGTCACCAGACCGTTGATTTGCGCCAGTCCCTTTTCCGAATTACGTGGATTCAACACCACCGTTTTGACCGCCAGTAATGGCGGATCATCAGCCGCCGCCAATGCCGCCATCATATACCGTCCATCCGGAGGCAGAAGAACCGCCTTGGGTGCAGCCCAGACAGTTCCATTCTCACCGCCAAAAATCAGGGCCTCGATACTGTCAATAACTTCAGCAGTATTGATCCCCAACCGGGTCAGATCATCTTCGCTGAAATAGAGAATGTTGTTCAACTGTGACATTTACTCAATCTGTTTCCTGCATTACCCATTTTTAGATCCCGTCTTCCGCAAGAAAGCCAATTCGTCAAAAATCAAAAAAAACATGACACCCCTATGACACCAGCATCGCTTCACCTGACGCAACCAATGTTTGTCGAATGTCATCCTTTGACACTTCCAGCAGATGATTTGGTGAAATTTCCTGCCATTTTTCGCTGGTCCCGTGAAGCGGTTCGGAAGCGATGGCTCGTCCACCATGATCCAGACTGTCAGAGACATATAATGTGGGGCTTTTGTTATCTGATGCGTGGCGAAATCCGAATATTTTCTTGCCGTCGCAAAATACACAGGTAAGCCGTATAGGCTGATTCAAAGCATCATTACTCCTTGCCAGTTCACTCACCTGTCTGATTGAGGTTTGTACTGCATTTTTTACATCACAGTTCAAACCATTCGTTAGCAACAACAGAAAAAACAATTCTGAATCCGTGCAACCCCGCCTGGCATCGTAAAATTGGTCGACCAGCAAATTTTCGACATCTCGACGTATCAGACCAAACTGGCCAATGCCGCCATTGTGGGCAAATGACCAGTTCCCGAACGAAAACGGGTGACAATTCTCTCGCGAAGTCATGCCAAAAGTTGATGCTCTGACATGCGCTATAAACAGTCCGGACTGCACCAGTCGGCAAATGCTTGGCAAATTGCCATCAGACCAGGCGGGTAATACGTCTTTGAAAAGACCAGGTTCCTGCAAACCATCATACCAGGCAATCCCAAACCCGTCACCATTCACTGCCAGTTTTGCTTCCTGGGCTTCCTGGCTTTGCTCAAGCAATGAATTCTTTGGCTTGACAATGATGTTTTCCAGAGGAATCTTTTTCCCGATATAGGCAACCAGACGGCACATCGCAAATATAACCCACGTGCATTTTGAGATATAAGAATCTACATTTGACTACAGTTCTGCGTATAACATACAGAATTTTCAGAAAACAATCCATTACTGTCGAAATGTATTATTCCCGCCGCCCTACCCGGTTTTCAAGGCGAGAATGTCGGCCAACCTGAAGACCTGTTTATTTAACTGAAAATTTCCAGGTAAAGGAAACTGAACTTCCTGAATGACAATTTATTCGGGCACGAGGCGCAAGTATGTGAGTTAAACCTACTTCAGGAAAACCCAAAATGGATAGCGCCAGGCAACCATAACAAAACTGGTATTCACTGGAGTGATCGGGCAATCGGTGAATAACGTGTGCAAATTCCCCAAAAATGGCACCAACAAATTCTAATCTTCAATTCATTTATTACGGTACTATTGATGACAATTCTATTTGCACGGGTAAATAATTCCTTGCTTCAAACCTGATTGTCACAATTGGTTAATCATATTTCCATATGTCTGAAAAATCACTCTCAATCAGAAAAGACCGGTTGGGACAACAGCTATCGCAATGATTGAGAGGCTATTGTGTTCGAAATACATCAACTGCAGCACAGGCGTATTATTATGATGGCATCTGCTGCACTGGTCTTTGGCTACTTTGCAATCTGGCAACTCTTTGCTTCCCTGTTCGACATGGGGTCACTTAGCCAGTGGGATTACATGTCAAAAGAATTCTATCTGCTTGTATGTTGTGTATTGATGATAACCAGCATC
>JAAEMP010000045.1 GCA_024225445.1 Hyphomicrobiales bacterium
CCCGCTCGCCGATATCCATCCAGACATCCTGTTCTTCTGGCTCGACCGCATGCGGTGCGGGCTTTCCGCCGAGGGCAGGCAGTGGCGCCAACGGATTCCACCAGGCACGTATTCGAAACAACCGCGCCAGCAGACTCAGGACTGGCACGGACTCCCAGGCGACTTCCTTGCGACGAGCCCATTGGTAGAGAAAGCCCGGTTGCACGTAATGCTGGACCTCTGGCCGAATCGTATCGCGCAGGCGCTGGGTATGTTTTTGAGACCAGCGGAAGCCACGGCCCAGAAAGAGTTTACGGCGGCTGAGCGGGATCTTGTTGGACCGCACTTTGTAGGTGGGCAGCCGGCGCATGTTGCGTTGGTAGCGTAGTACCCGCCAGGCCTGTCGGCCTCGGACCAGACCAATAATAAACAGCACGGCACCGGCGCCGTAGGCTACACCCGGCGGCATCATCAGAGACCAGGGTGCGAGGAGTGCGATCGCCCCAGTGGCAAACGCCACCAATGTCGACCAGAGCTCGACTGGGGGTCGCAGCAGGGCCTCGATGGGATGGGTACTCACTGTTCGATGCCGTGGGCGGAGATCAATACCGGGTAATGCGAGATCCCCAAGGCTTTCGCGATGTCGCTCGCCGATGCCGGCAGGATGGATAGCCCCCCTGACAAATTGGCAGTGGCCTGCAAATCCTCCCG
>JAAEMP010000046.1 GCA_024225445.1 Hyphomicrobiales bacterium
GCAGCAAATGCGGCAGAGACATAGACGGCCCATAAATCACCTTTCCACGAGGCAATCTCTGTCGAGCTTGAACCGTAGGTAATGATTGCCAGTCCGAACAGCACGGCAGTCATCGTCAGTACCATACGCAGTCGAATGCGCTCACCCAGGAATATCCTGGAGAAGACCGCCGCGAAAATTGGCATCGAGGCAAAGATGAAAACCACATTTGCCACGCTCGTATTGGCAACAGCCATGACAAATGCCGGTGCTGTCGTAGCAATCAGAACCGTATAGATCGCGCCGGCCCAACCGGTTTTCAATACGGCCCGAAATCCGCTGAGCCCTTGAACGGCCAGCAGGACGGCAAGGACGATAAGCCCGGATGTCAATCCCCGCCAGAAGGCGGTGACCATTGGCTCTGCCTGGATCAACCGTACAAAGAGCGAATCCGGCACTACCAGTAAAACGCCCAGTGTTGTTAAAATCAGACCTTTGAGGTGCTCACTCATAAGGCCGAGTGAGCACCATTTCCCGGGGGAAGTAAAGGCAGCTTCGACAGGCTCACGCATTTGCCGGTGAGGCATGATATGCGGTGACGGCAGCCCCGAGCCCAACCAAGACGTTAAAACAATGCCGCAATCAAAATACAAAGCGCTAGAACTTGCTTCTCACAACATGCTCACCATCTTTGGAAGCTCAATAGACATTACGCAATCTAAGTGTCCAACCCGAAACTCTGAGCAGGGTTTGATTTTGCAGAAATTGTTCAATATCAAGGAGCTTTTCGCAGTACAGGGTGGTGCCCTTTGCAAGAAAAACTCCACCGATAGTGGGCAATTTGTGCAAAACCCTGC
>JAAEMP010000047.1 GCA_024225445.1 Hyphomicrobiales bacterium
AGGAAACTTTTTCCTTTCAAACGGAAGTCGGGCGATTGCTGGATATCGTCGCCAGTTCACTGTATTCAAACCGGGAAATATTTTTGCGTGAACTGGTTTCAAACGCATCTGATGCTTGCGACAAGTTGCGTTACGATGGATTAACTAATCCGTCACTGGTACAGGGCGAATCAGAATTCAACATCAACCTTTCCCTGGACAAAAAGGCGAAAACCATCACCATTGCCGACAATGGTATTGGCATGAACCATGGTGACCTGCTTGAGACGTTGGGCACCATCGCCAAATCCGGAACCGGGGCATTTCTGGATTCTCTGGGTAAAGACGACAAAAATGATTTGAGCCTGATCGGTCAATTTGGCGTTGGTTTTTATTCCGCCTTCATGGTGGCAGACAAGGTTGATGTAATCACTCGCAAAGCCGGTGAAGATGATGGCTGGTTATGGTCATCCGATGGCAAGGGGCAGTTTACCATCGAACCGGCCGAGCGTGAAACCCGTGGTACTTCCGTCATTCTGCATATCAAGAAAGATGCCAAGGAATATCTGGAAGATATGCGAATTCGCAATATTATCAAAACCTATTCAGACCATATCGATTTCCCGATCAAGCTGGGCGATGACACACTGAATGCGGCATCCGCCATCTGGATGCGTACTCCAAAGGATATCACTCCAGAACAACACACCGAATTCTACCATCACACTGCCCATGCCTTTGATGAACCATGGCTTACTATCCATAACCGGGTTGAAGGATTGGTCAGCTATACCAATCTGCTTTATGTGCCATCCTCCCAGCCAATGGACCTGTATGAGCCTGAGCGTAAAAGCCATGTCAAATTATATATCAATCGCGTATTCATTACTGAGGATACCAAAGGCCTGCTGCCAACTTTTCTGCGTTTCCTGCGGGGCGTGGTGGATTCAGAAGATCTGTCACTCAACATATCTCGCGAGATGCTGCAGAGTGACCCCAAGCTGGCAAAAATCAGAACAAGCCTGACAAAAAAGGTAATTGCGGAACTGAAGAAAAAAGCCAAAAAAAGCCCGGAAGAATATGCGGATTTCTGGCGCAATTTTGGTGCTGTTTTAAAAGAAGGCCTGGTTGAAGATGAAGGAATGCGCGACAGAATACTGGAGGTCTGCCGCTTTTCATCCACCCGGTCCAAAAACCTGACCAGCCTGGCCGAGTATATTGAACGCCTGAAAGAAGGTCAGCAGGCAATCTATTATCTGGCCGGTGAGGATGCTGAAAAAATCGCACATTCACCACATCTGGAAGGCTTCAACGCCAAGGGTGTTGAAGTTCTGTTATTGTCAGATTCAGTGGATGAGTTCTGGATGCAGCATGTCGGCGAATACGAGGGCAAGTCGTTCAAATCGATTACCCGGGGTGCCGCTGACCTGGACGATATCAAAAGTGAAGACAGCAAGGATGACAAAAAGGACGAGGCGGATACACCTTCACTCGATAGTCTGATTGCTGCCATAAAAATTGAATTGGGTGAAGCGGTCAAAGACGTGCGCCCTTCAAAGCGGCTGACGAAAAGCCCGGTTTGCCTGATTGCCGATGAAGGCGATATGGATGTCAATCTGGAACGAATGTTAAAGCGTCATGGCCAATTGCAGGGTGGGACCTTAAGGGTGCTTGAAATCAACCCGACGCACGCCATTATCAAAAAACTTGCAGCGCGGGCCGACAAGGAGGGAGCTGGCAAGGATGCCCTGCTAAAAGATTCAGCGTTCCTGTTGCTCGATCAGGCGCATATTGCCGATGGTGAAGCACCAGCGGATCCGACCGAATTTGCACGGAGACTGAATACAGTTCTGGAAAGCGCCCTTTAGACCGATAAACAGGATCGAAATGGATAACGGTTTGACAAAACCTTTATTGTAAACCCATTGCCCGCGAAGACGCCGCAATGGCATCTTCAATGGTCTGAAGCGCGGATTGCATTTGCTCGCGATCGGTGATCAGTGGTGGCGTCAGTGTCAAAGTGTTACCCATGGTCGTTTTAAACGACAAACCGTTGTCAAGACAGCGATAGAGTACGTCCTCGGCCAATTCGGTGGCAGGTTCCTTGTCTTCGCGACTTTTTACCAACTCGATGCCGATCAAAAATCCACGTCCGCGAATGTCGCCAATCACCTTTTGCCGCTGTTTCATTTCATTCAGCCGGTCAATCGTCCATTTTCCGGTCGTGGCGGCATTTTGAACGAGGTCTTCATCTTCTATGATCTCGATTGTGGTTAATCCGGCGCGTGCTGATACTGGATTTTTTTCATGAGTATAATGGCCAAAGGCATAATCGCCGGCAATATCGAGTTCCGGTTGGGCAAGCACTGCAGCCAGGGGAAGAATGCCTCCACCCAAAGCCTTTCCCATCACCAAAATATCAGGTTCAACCTGATCATGATCACAGGCAAACATCGCACCGGTTTTACCCAGACCAGTGGGAATTTCATCAAATATCAACAATGCGCCATGCTCATTACAGGCTCTGCGTATTTCTTGCCAGAACCCGGGGGGTGGAATGTAGGGAACTGCGCGTGCAGGTTCGGCAATGACAGCCGCCACATCGCCTTCCTTTTCCAGTACATAGCGCACCATATTGGCGCAGGTCAATTTGCACAGATCAATATCTGGCTTGCCATCATTTTCAGGATATCCATAAGGGCAACGATAGCAGGCAAAAGGGGCCACATGTTCACTGCCGCTCAACAAAGGCCCAATGGCATGAGAGCGAAACAGTTGTTCGCCGCCAATTGATGCTGCGCCAAAACCTGCACCATGAAAGGCATCCCAGAATGAAATTGTCTTGTGCCGGCCGGTTGCCGCACGGGCAAGTTTCAACGCCACCTCGACAGCGTCGCTGCCTCCAGTTGTGAACAGCATTTTTGATAGATTTCCCGGTGAAATCTCAACCAGTTTGCTGGCAAGTTCAGTAGCCGGGTGACAGGCGAAACGGCGTGGCGCAAAGGGCAGATCATCCATCTGTCTGGAAATCGCCTTTTTTAACCGGGGATGCCCGTAACCGATATGGTGAACATTGTTACCATGAAAATCCAGATAGCGCCGTCCTTCAATATCCTCAATCCACACCCCCTCGGCCTTTACCACTGCGGACAGGCAGGGAGTTGATACGGATTGATGAAGGAAAAGGCGGGCATCCGCGTTAATCGCCTCGATCGATTGCGCTCCAAGATTGGCCTTTGCCCAGTCGTGTCTTCTTTGGGTGATATTGGTGTCACCCTCCAGTTGCACCGGAGAGACTGTTACTTTCTTGTCCATATGACTTTTCCAGAATTGACCAGGCGGCTAGACCATTTCATGTTTACATAGAACGGTCCAGGATCAGGGTAGCAGTTAAATTCATGTCAGGGCAATTCTCGACTTGTATTCTGATTCAGACTTGTCGGCATCTGTCAGGACAGGCATCATGAAAGGCCACGATTTTTCCGCAAGCCTCTTCAATGGCGCAGATTTTTTCCAGTCCGCTATAATTCACTCCCCACCGTTTGGCGTTGTAGAGCTGCGGGACAAGACAACAATCAGCCATACTCACGCTATCACCGTGACAAAAAGTTCCGCTCAGACCATCGCCGAGGCAGGATTCAAATGATTCCAGTCCTGCGCCAATGAATCTATTCATCCAGTCCCGTTTCGCCTGATCACCACCACCGGTGAGGTCGGCAACATGCATCGCCACAGACAAATTACATATGGGATGAATTTCCATGGCAATTGCATAAGACAACGCACGAATTCTGGCATTTGCTACCGGATCTGACGCCAGAAGTGGAACCTGGGGATAAACGTTATCCAGGTACTCGATAATGGCCAATGACTGGGTGAACGTTCTGCCGTCAATGACAATTGCTGGAACAATAGCCTGGGGATTTATACTCGCGTATTCGGCCGCCTTGTGCTCGGCGGTCAGCAGGTTGACGACCACGGTCTCGTATTCCAGGTCCTTTAGATTGAGCGCAATGCGTACCCGGTAACTTGCTGATGAACGCCAGTAATC
>JAAEMP010000048.1 GCA_024225445.1 Hyphomicrobiales bacterium
AACCTCGACAAAATCCACAGCTGAAGTGTCCGGAAAAACTTCTGCGGTTTTTGCAACGCAATGCAAAAGACAATAATTTTATTCGGGTGATGAGGAGCAGAGGATGAAAAAGCAGAAGGTTGGGCGAAATCGGGCACGCAAACAGGCGAAGCGCAAGGCCATCCTTGCGGCAAAAAAAAATCAACGGACAAATACTGCTCTTTCTCCTGTCAGGCAGGCGCGATCTGCCAGTTTGACCTTCGGAGTGAATTATTGTGCCGCCACAGCAAACCTGTTCGACATTGGCATTGGCTATGTCATTGTTGGACGCTCAATTCCCCCGGCAAAGGTGGCTACCGCCGTTTTTCTGGTGGACGTCTATTGCCTGGGGGTCAAGAATGCCTATTATATCGACTATACTCACGAACAGTTGCTGACATTGATCGACAAGCTGGCTGGTGATGAAGGTCCGATGGTGGACGTTACTCCTGAATGTGCCCGCAAGATCGTGGATGGTTCGGTTGCCTACGCAAGGGAGTTTGGCCTGCCCCCTCATGCCGATTATCCTGCAGCATATGCATTGTTCGGAGATATTGATATTGATGCGTGCCCGGTCGAGTATGAATTTGGCAGGGAAGGCAAGCCATGCTTCATTACCGGGCCCAACGACACGCCGGCCAAGATCAGGAAAATAATGCGCACTTTGAACCAATCGGCCGGTCCTGATAATTTTGACTTCATACTGGGATCTGAAGGATTCTGAGATACCCGTGTCCGGTCAAGCCGCAACACCAGCAGAAATCGCGGGTTCAAGACTTGTAATGATATTACCGTCTTTCTTGGCTGCCATATAGCATTCTTTCAGATCTCTTTTTATCCCGCTGCCAAACATTATGTTATATGGCAGAAGAAGGCCGTCATATATGATTTTTCCATTAAACGGTAACAGGATAGCTTCTACACATGTGGGGAGGTGTGAAGGATGGAACATTTCGTCCAGCCCCTGGTGCAACCCCAGCACGGCATAAACTTCTTCTTCGACAACAAAGATTGTATGTTTCTTCAAAAGCCGCTCAATAAAAAATTTTCCAGCCACAAAATTTTTCCAGTTGGAAACCAACCGTAAATCTTTCTGAGAGAATTTTTGAGGATTTTGCTGAACAAATTCGTCAATAAGCGTTGTATCGGCAAAAACAGCCTCACGGACCTTGAATTTTTCTTCCATGCCGCAATCAGTATATTTTTCCAGCGTCTTTATGCCGGGAATAATCTCGAGTTTTGTATTAACGAAACACTGCAGCGACCACATAAGATCAAAAAAATGATTAGCTTCATTTTCGCAGAGTTTCATGATTTTTATCCGTTTTTCCTGCTATTGATCACCCCGGTAGCCCCATCCTCCCGGTGAAAACTCAAGCGTAAGATACTGCTTGAAGAATATGACAGCATCCATTGCATTACCAGAGGGCGATCCCGCTTTCAGTCCCTTTTTCCAGACTTTTTTGTCCATCACACCAACCACATGATAATCATTTCCTGTTTTGGCGGGAGCAATTTTTTCAAAGGCGGTGCACAGTTCAGCCTCAAGTTCGTGGCTGTGTGCGATAATAAATTCGCACCTGGCGCAATATTTGCAGGTCAGGCCAAGTGACAAAGCGGGGCCATCTTCCACCATTATCATCAATGGAAATTTGCGTTTAAAGGTGTTGCCACGACACATCGGGCACTAACTGATTTTTACAGATTGATCTGGATTAAGAGCAAATGAATATCTGGTTGGCAGGTTGCTCAACCGTTCTTCTGCAGAACTTTTCAAAATGTGGTCTCCGTTTCATTGTAATTTTCAAGGGCCATGACCTCAGAACACCAGATTCGACAATAACCCGAGTGCAGCCGAAAGCAATGCATATGATAATTCACAACGCCTTGTGGTTTGGCAATATAGCAGAACACCTTTGTTTTGATTCAGTTTTGATTTTTTTCGCTCACGGCTATTCGGGCTTACGCCCGGCCTGGGCGGGGCTTCCGTGAGGTCGCGGGAAGCAAGGTTTGATCCGCTCAAGCTGGGATTTTATCAGTCAATAGTGATCAGACATGGGTAAGTCCCCCCTTCTACGTGAATCACATCCTGGGCCGGATTTATATCCTTGTAGTCTCGAATGACCGGGTTGCGGAGAGGCTGCCTTCAAGCTTAGTGTCGAGCTTCAAGCAACCGACGCTGGTGATGAAGACAATCACGACAGCTTTCTTGATTCCTTTGGCTTGGTAAGCATCAATGCCACGGTTGCGCCAAACAACACCACAAAAATAAAAAAATACAGAGAATACGGATCTAACAACCAGCCGTAGGCAGTTGCTAAAACCAGCGCAGCGACGCAAACTAAACGTAAAACTATCAGCAAAGCTGCAAAGGCGGAAGCGTTCCTGATCCGCCAACCGCTCCCTTTAAAACGCCAAAACAGTGGTGTAACCAACGACCAAATTACTGTCCACCAAACTACCAAAATCGCAGTAGATATTGGTGACGCCATGATTGATTGAGCCTCATATTTCATAACATCAGTAAATGATGCCTCATACTTGGTGAAGCCATATTCCTCCATGCGATATTCTGGGTATGTTTCTGGTTTTCCATTTTTTTCGAGTAACTCAGTTGTCTTCCATAAAGATTTGGTGGGCTGGTAGATCAGACCACGCAATTCGTCATACGCGACGCATTCTCTTGAAACTTCACCACCTTTACAGCTGAGGAATAGCGTTGTGGACATTGGTGATGCTGCGAGCAACATCCCGTCCTCATCAACAATCACCGCGCGAATTGGATCGGCAAAGAATATTCCATCGCCGTGAAGCAATTTCATTACCACAATTTGGTTGTTAAGCCCGCCAATGCTCTCCGTCTGGGTATAGTAGGGTGAATGAGCGATGACGGGGGTCGTGGAGATCAGAAAAAGTAGAAACAAATAAACGAGTCTTCTAATCATGGGATTCACCAAAATAAGGAATTCCTAGTAATCTGCCAAAATCATGGAGGCAAATATTGGTGAATTTGAGGTCCAATGTAGCAGACTTACGGGAGGGAATAGTTAGCTAAACCGGCCTAATTGCGACAAGACAATCTCGGTTGCAAGGGGCTCGGAACAGTCGTTCGTCAAATTTCAAGCATTGTTGGGTCAAGGTCAGCAATGTGAACGAAGCGACATTCTTTTACACGTGAGTTAATGGCCGCTTTCGGCGCTCAGATTGTTGAAAACTCATCGATTGCTGACGCTAACTTCATAAGGTCGGCTGCGTAGAAACCGGCAGCATTGATGCAATTCGTTTCGAGCATCTTCAAGCCTTCTTCAGTGCGGCAGATATCTAACACGTAAGCTGGTGAATAGTCTGGATTTACATCGACCATGTGTTGAGCGAACTCCAAAGCGTCGTCGTCAATCTCATGGCGGTAGACGACACGAAATCCTTCTTTGTATAGCGAGTACGTTACAATTTTCCCGCAAACAGCCCAAAGCCGCCATTCCTTAAGAATGCGCGCGGGTCTGGTGAGCATTAACAGGGTATCATGACGAAGTGAACCATTGGGAATTTCGGCTTCATCAAGTAATAGCACTTTTTCTGCTAAACGGGTAATTTCTGTTGCCGACTTCACGCCACCGGCCACTTCTTTGCTGTCGTCAACTGGACGGAGGAACCAATCTTTTCCATCATCAGCCAACTTTTCGGGAATTTCCCTCAAGGCTATAAAGAACGCATCTGAACCATTTAGCAAGAATGGATGCCAAGCCGTTTCGTGGACAAAAGGTCTCAACTTAAACACGCCGGGATTTAGCTGTTTGTCCTGAGCGTATCTCCACAAGGCATATGATCCAAACATGACAATCGCGTCTGGATCGCTGACAACAGGTTCAGGAATTAAGTCACCTACAAACGGGAGGACTTTGTGCCAAGTATATGGTATCTTGAGACGGTCGAGCGCCTCGGCTAACTTGTGAGTGTCCTCGAATTTTTGCAGCAACCATTGCATTGGCTTTGAACCTTTCCACTTTCAAGTAAGCAGCTGATCGAATTATCATTTTTCAATCACAGCCTCAATAGCAGACATTCACGTGATGGACAGAACTGTAATTCAGAGCTCTGAGCAGACCAACAGTGAATTCTGCTAAAGTAATCAGACATGAGTAAGTCCCCTCTTCTACCTGAATTACATTTTGGGCGGATTTAAAATCTTGTAGTCTCGAATGGCCGGGTTGCGGAGAGGCTGGGTAAAACCCCAAATCTTGCTGGGCCGGTTTCTCGGGTTTTGTGCGGTTGCTGCGAGGTGGAATTCATCACGGACGCCACAAGGACCGCGTAACCGGCGGCGGCCGAGCTTCAGGATAGGCTTGAGATGGGCAAATAATATCTCGACCTTTTTTGCTGCCGTGCCTTTCCCTCTACTCAAAAATTCGGTGTCTCTCCTGCTTGTTCGCGCAGCCAGCCAAGAAGCGCCCCGACATTATTGCTGTTGTCGTGGTCCTGGACGCCTTTGATATAGTACCCGCCGTCGAGATGGACCGGTGCGTCAAAAGCGAGGGTCAGCTGTTGCGATTTCACGAGATCTCCCACAACCGCTCGCCAGCCCAGCATGATACCGTCGCCGGTCAGTGCTGCCTGAACCGCCTGAACGTAGTTGCTGAACCGCAGGGCGCCAGACAACACCGGATTATCATGGCCAATTCTGTTGAAATACTGTTCCCAGCCCAGCCAATCCGGGTCGATCACCGTGACGTGA
>JAAEMP010000049.1 GCA_024225445.1 Hyphomicrobiales bacterium
TCCCACGCCTGACCAGGAACAAGTTATGCTAGGTTGGTTTGGTACATGTCGCTTTGTCTACAATCAAGGCGTTGAAGCAATGCAAGACTCGACCGAAAAGGTCAATATCGCAACTCTACGCGCCAGGACCAAGTCCCACGAGATGCTCGCGCAACATCCTTGGTTGGCGGACTCTCCCAAAGACGTTCGGGATGGGGCTCCGCGAGATCTGATCAAGGCACAATTGGCCCATTTTGCCAAGCTGCGCAAGCTACGTGATGTGGACCCTGCGGCCAGGTTGGCGTGCAAGTTCAAGTTCCAAAGCAAGAGGGACTCCCAGCAGTCCATTGAAATTCGCGCGCGAGACTGGGGTCGGTCGCGTGGGATGTATTCGAAACTCTTTGGCCAAGGAGTTCTCAAGTGGGCAGAGGAGCTCCCAAAGGAGCTCAAAGCGACGTGCCGCTTAGTCCGAGATCGTCTCGGAAGGTACTATATCTGCCTGGTACACCAAGTGGCGCTACGGAGCGAGAACCAAGCTCCTAAGTCAACACATGGCGTTGTGTCCTTGGACCCTGGCGTGAGAACTTTTCAGACGTGCTTTGACGCAGACGGTTTGATTGCAGAATGGGGCGAGGCCGACATGACGAAGCTCTTCCAACACTGCTATGCAGCGGACCGCCTGCAGAAGCGCATCTCA
>JAAEMP010000050.1 GCA_024225445.1 Hyphomicrobiales bacterium
CCAAATGTCCGGATAATATTTATTAAACGCAATCTCGATGACCTCGTGCTGCGCATTTTCATGAAACAGTACGGACAGGCGAATTCTTACGCTTACAAACTTGAATATATTCGGAAATATGTCGCCTGGTATTATGATATGGTCGACGTTTTGCACAATAAATTCCCTGATATTTCAACGGTAGTCGAATACGAAGAAATGATTGCCGACCCTGAAACAACATTGCAATCCATCTCAGATTTGTGTGGCATTGATCTGTCTAGCAATGAAATCCCCGCGCTAGTTGATGATCGTGGTTGTGCAGAGCCGTACCGGAAATTTATCGCCAATTAGCACTAGTTGGAATACTTTCGATGACAGATCGAAAATCAGGTTTGTATGGCGAACCACAGTTTCGGCTTATTAGCGAAAAAAGCAAATCAAGTGGATACACTTTCACAATACGGACTGGAAAGATCGGAATTCGTGGTAGTGTATCTTATTTGACAATATTTCCAGTAGGCAAATATATTGCATTAAACACTGGAGCATTGAACTCTTAGTGTTGTCTAATGAAGCCTGATTAACTTCCTCAATATCAATCCGATTCACGGATTTGGGTTGGACACAGCGTAGAACCGCAAGAAATTGCGGGTGTGGTTTGTGCATATGATTGTTATCGCAGCCACCGGATAAAATAAATTTTTCGGAAAATTACTGCATTTGAAAAGCTTGGATACGGTTTTGCTTGCTCTGGGAATGGCTGGGCGTTATGTATGCGTGTTTGCAAATATTATGATATCGCGTAGAGGCACAGCATGTTTAGAGGCTCATACACTGCACTTGTTACCCCGTTTTCCGAAAACGGACAGGTGGACGAGAAGGCCTTTCGCGATTTGATAGATTGGCAGATTGATGAAGGTACCAACGGTTTGGTGCCGGTGGGTACAACCGGTGAATCTCCAACGCTTACCCATGACGAGCACAAGCTTATAGTAAAAATCTGCATTGATCAGGCGCGAGGGCGTGTTCCGGTAATAGCGGGAGCCGGGTCCAATAACACTTCTGAAGCAGTCGACTTTGCCATCTCCGCACAGCAGCAAGGTGCTGATGCGGTGCTCGTGGTCACACCTTATTATAACAAGCCCAATCAACAGGGAATGACTCTTCATTTTTCAACCATCGCAGAAGCAATTGATATCGGCCTGTTTATTTATAATATTCCGGGGCGTTCCATTATTGATATGAATGTGGAAACAATGCGCGGTCTGTATGAAAAATATGAAAATATTATTGGTGTCAAAGATGCCACAGCGAAAGTCGAACGGGTATCCGAACAACGTTTGGCGATGGGTGAGAACTTCATCCAGCTTTCCGGCGAAGATGCAACAGCGCTCGGATTCAACGCTCATGGCGGAACTGGATGTATATCTGTGACTTCCAATGTTGCTCCGCGCCTTTGTGCGGATATGCAGACCGCGTGCATCGAGGGAAGATACTCGGATGCACGCGAAATTCAGGATCGTTTGATGCCCTTGCACAAGGCACTTTTCATCGAACCAAATCCCGGCGGGGCCAAATATGCCTTGTCGGTTCTTGGGAAAATTGAGAACGTACAACGCTTACCACTGGTTCCGATTGAACAAAATACCCAGTCAGCAATTCGTGATGCCATGGTTCATGCAGGTTTGATCAATTGAGCGCATCATGGCAAAACCGAAAAATAAACAAAAAGCCGGCGATAACGGCAGATTAATAGCTGACAATCGCAAAGCGCGTTACAATTATGAATTTGTCGAGACCTTTGAGGCGGGTATTCAGTTGACGGGTACGGAGGTGAAATCCCTGCGCAACGGCAAGGCAAATATTGCCGAGAGTTACGCTACTGAGGAAAAGGGGGAAATCTGGTTGATAAACAGCCATATCCCCGAATATTTGCAGGCCAACCGCTTTAATCATAATCCGCGTCGCCGACGTAAGTTGTTATTGCATAAGCGGGAAGTCAACAAACTGATTGGCGCAATTCAGAGAGAGGGAATGTCGATTGTCCCAAATCGATTGTATTTCAATGATCGCGGAAAAGCGAAATTGCAAATTGCCCTGGCGAAGGGGCGAAAATCCCATGATAAACGTGAAGTAGCCAAGAAACGGGACTGGCAGATAGAAAAAGCGCGATTGATGCGTGAAAAGGGATAGACCGTTTCTTGTTTACACGGAAGCATTTGATGGACCAATCCAGTTCACTCGGCAAGGCGCGAAACCCGGAAATGTTTTTGGGCGATCTGGTTGATCGGACAAGTTTTGCGCCATTACATAAACTGGGCAGATGGGCTGGATTGGTTCACCAAAGGCCGGTTATTCACGCACTCTGGACAGCGTTATGATTTTCTTGTGGTCATAAAGACCAAGGCGAAAACCATGCCTTGCCAG
>JAAEMP010000051.1 GCA_024225445.1 Hyphomicrobiales bacterium
ACACCGGATACAATTGAGAATATGCTGACAGGCCCCGACAGCATGATTAAAGTTTTGACTGCGCTAAAACAGGAGCGTAAAGAAAAAGAAAAGCTTATTCCTAAGGCGGCACATTCCGATTCACTTTGTGACAGCGAAAGCCTGTTCACTACTACGCAGATTGCTAAACGTCTCGGCACCGAAGCACAGTCTTTAAACAAATTCCTTATATATAAAGGGATCCTGCGACAGGATAAAATGCCCGCATTCAAAATTCAGAATCGCAACGGCGAGCTGTTTAAAATCGTCGTTCACAAAATCAATGAAGAGAAGACAACTCAATACATTAAATGGTTTGAAACTGGAGCTCGTTACATTACAAGTTTGTGGCAGCGTGATGATTTGCTTCTGGCATAGAGTTTTCCATGATGACTCCTTTCGTTTCCTGCGACCGGGCGGTGGCAACGCCGCCCACTATTAACCCAGAGAAAGAGGAAAATATTATGTATATTCACGACACCACAAACTTTAAGCAAGGACTATGCTGTGACTTATGTTTGGAAGACAACTGCGATGACTGCCAGTTTTATAATCGTACCTACTTCAGCAGCCTTTACCAGCAACGTGGAGGTTAAAATGCGTACGCCATGTCGCAACTGTATTCGGCATAACACTGCCCACTGCGACCCTGATCCGAGCGATTACGGTGGTTGCTGTAACTATCGGGCTTTTTCGAGTGCCGAGTTAGAGGATTATCGAGATTTTAATATTCACCCTTTAGATGATTTGGAGGAAACAGAAGATGAATGAAGTAGCGAAAGTTGAAAATATGAGTATATCGAAAATCATGTCTATCGATTTTAATTCATCCGAAGCAGTTAAAGCGTGGAATAAGCGCCATCCATTCAATCGTGAAATCATCAGTAACTTTCTCATCTGTTTACAAAACATTCGTACTGACCATGTCAGAAGTACTCATCAGGCAGTGCAATAACTGGAGGTAGCAAAATGTTTGATATGGCAATTGATCCGGGTAAAAATGGCGGCATCGCTATTATTGGCGGTGACTATGCCAAAGCGTTTGAATGTCCAGACTCACCACCTGAGATGGCGGATATTGTCCGGGAGTATGTTGTCCGGTACGGTTCTTCACAGTGTCGTTGTGTTATTGAAAAGGTGCATTCGATGCCGGGTAACGGAGTGAGGAGCATGTTCTCATTCGGGCAGAATTACGGGCAATGGCTGGGGATTCTTGCAGCGCTGCATATCCCATTTAAGGAAATCCCACCGGGTGTGTGGATGCGTAAAATATCCGGAGTCCCCAAAGATAAGCCTACCCGCAAAAGGTATTTCAAAACTTACAGCCAGCAGATGTTTCCGTTATGTCGAGTGACCTTGGCAACCGCCGATGCATTGGCAATGCTGAGCGTTTTTGACCGCTGCTGGAAATGATAAACTGAGGAGGATTCAATCATGAAAAAAATATTCAATTTAGACTCACTTCTGAAGAGAAGGCCGCCATTGAACACCGTGCCGGATTATTGGAAATGTCACCGAATGAGTTTGTCCGGTGTTGCGCTACCCGGTACAAACGGGAAAAAATCATTCCTTATGACGGTGATATTAAACGTGGTGCTGATGCTAAAATGACACTGGATAAATTTCCATATGATGATGTTTCCGGCAACCTCCTACGGCGTTTGGTAATAGCTCAGTTAGACGAGTTAAGAGAAAAGCCTTTACCTCTACCAGAGCCGCTGCCGGAGGTCGTTTTTGATGAGGCGTTCAAGTGTGCTTGGCCAGTGACCTAACAAGGTTAACGGGCAATTTATTATTATAATGGAGATGAATAA
>JAAEMP010000052.1 GCA_024225445.1 Hyphomicrobiales bacterium
GCGTTAATCAATGGGTCCTGACCCTAGGTCTCCTTGTGCCGACATTTTGACAGGTTTCAGGTTGCAGAATCAATATTTAAATATCGAAATCATACACATGTGAAGATAAAAATGAACCGGAACAGGACCAATTGTTATGGCATTGCGTCTATTCGACGCCGATTTGCAGCATAAAAGGTCCATAAAAGCCGGGCTGCCACACCGCGGTTTGGAGACCAGCGGGCTGCCATGGATTTCAAAACCTCATCACGAGGGCGCTCCATCATTGACCAGATGATTTTTGCAGCTTCACGCAAGGCCAGGTCACCGGATGGGAATATGTCCGGATGGCCGGTACAAAACAGCAGATAAACTTCAGCTGTCCAGTTGCCGATGCCCTTGATTGCGGTCAGATGGCTGATCGCTTCTTTCACCGGCAGATCACCGAGGATTTCGAGATCCAGTTCATGGTTTGTCAGTGCAGTGGCAATGGCACACAAAGTTGCCTGTTTGGGCCGTGATAACCCGATTGTTCGCCATGTATTGTCATTGGTTGTCAAACAAAGTTCCGGTGTCAGCGGGGAAACATGATTTTTGAACCGAAGATGAATGGCATTGGCGCTGGCTTTTGACACCAACTGGGAAATGACTATTTCCGCCAATCCGTCAAACCCGCCCGGGCGCAGGCGAAGCGGTACGCTCATTCCTGCAGCCTGGACGAACTGATAGGCTCGAGCAAGATCCTTGTCATTGCCGATCAGCAATTCGAGAGCCTGATCCACATCCTGGATGGTTTTAATTCTGGACAAGCTGGTGGATCCATTTTCGGGGTTTCGGGTTGGACACCCGGACAAGTTAGCGTAAACAAACCAGATGGTTCAACCGGTATTCAGATTTGCTCCCTCCCCCAATGGGCTTCTCCATCTGGGTCATGCTTATAGTGCGTTGATTAACCAGGAAATCTGCAGGTCATTCAACGGCAAAATGCTTTTGCGTCTGGAGAATACGGATATTGCCCGGTGCCGCAGCGATTATGAAGATGCCATTGTTGAAGATTTGGCCTGGATCGGATTTGAGTGGCAGGGAGAAATCAGGCGCCAGTCAGATCATTTTGATCATTACGCATCGATTTTGGATGATCTGGAAAATGAAGACCTTGCCTATCCTTCTTTCATGTCCAGGAGCCAGATTAACCATCTGATTGCCGCAAGAGAAGAAAAATCTGGAAAAACCTGGCCTCGAGATCCCGATGGCGGGGTGCATTACCCGGGCGATGAATATAATCTGGAGCGCGATATACGCGATGATATGCGTAAAGAATATCCAAATTTTGCCTTCAGGCTGAATATCAGGGAAGCACAAAACCGGCTTGTCCGGCAGCCGGTAAAAACCTTGTGCTGGCAGGAAATGGATTGTGATAATTCAGGTAAAGAGATTTCTTTTGAGCGGATCAGGTGCGAGCCTGAACAATGGGGAGACGTGGTGCTAGGCAGGCAGGAAATTCCGGCCAGTTATCATCTGGCATGCGTTGTCGATGACGGGCTGCAGGGAGTGACCCATGTGGTGAGAGGCAGGGATATCTATCCGGCAACTTCAATTCACCGTTTGTTGCAGGAAATTCTCGGTATTACTGAGCCGATATATTGCCATCATGATTTGATCGTTGATGACCAGGGGAACAAATTTTCAAAAAGACATGGGCAGACCAGTCTTCGTGAATTGCGAGCAGCGGGATTGCAGGCAAAGGATATCCACAAAATGATTGGTATCGGTTATTATCCCGAAACGCTTAAACTGGATTGATTACTGGTTATACGGGCGGCGGCTGAATTGATTTCTGCGCCGATGATGAAAATAGCCGCGATCATGTACAAAAATACCAGCGCAATCATGATGCCCGCGAGACCGGCATAAGTGGAGACATAAGTGGAAAAACCCTCCAGATAAGAGGCAAATCCAAGGGAAGCAGGTATCCAGCACATCAGGGTGAACATGATGCCCGGTAACATTGATCTGAATGTCCTGTTGCCTGCCGGCAGCCATTTGTGACATACGAACAGGCCGATGATCAACACCGTGATGGTTATCAATTCAGGCTGATAGCCTCCCAGTTCCAGGTAGGGTATGATCCATGGTGCGTGTTTTGTTGCAAGGGATTTGGCCAGCGGCAGGAGCACCAGAAAAAAGCTGATGGAAAGCAATACAGCACATCCTATGAAAACAAACAGCAGGCTCTGGAGGCGGGTTTTAATCCAACCGCGATTGTCTTTGACGCGGTAGGCGCGATTGAGAGCTACGCGCAATGCCTCAACCCCATTGGAGGCAAAAATCAGTGCCCCCAAGGCGCCATATGTCAGCAGATCTCCACGCTGGTTGGTAAGTACATTGCGGATTTCCCCAATTAGTGGTTCTGCAATCGATTGGGGCCAGGCATCAAAAATAACATGAACTGCTGTTTCTGAAAAATCTCCACTACCAAGGAAGGCTGCCAGTGCGGCGCCAAATATCAGAAAAGGAAACAGAGCCAGAATTACCGACAACGCCACATGGCTGGCAAAGGCCCAGCCATCATCCCGGCTAAATCGCTTCAACGCCAAACGCAGAATATGAAAAACCAGGATGGCAAATTTGTAAAGTTTCATTGGAAGTTCTTTGCGGTTGTAAAAAATCAATTAACAGCATACCACGGTGGAAACTTGGTAACTGACAGCCTGAAATTCAATCCATGAATAACGAAATTGCGCGAAAAAGATCCATTATAATAACCGGATGTTCGTCCGGCATTGGCAGGTTTTGTGCACTGCAACTGAAGCAGGACGGGTGGCAGGTATTTGCAACGGCACGCAAGGATGAAGATATCGCAGCGTTGAAAAATGAGGGTATCGACGTACTTTTTCTGGATTATTGTGATGTGAAATCCATTCATTGCGCATTTGAACAAGTAATGAAGGCAACCGGTGGTGGGCTCGACGCATTGTTTAACAACGGGGCCTATGGTCAGGCTGGCGCGGTCGAAGATTTGTCAACCGATACACTTCGCCAACAGTTTGAGGCGAATTTTTTCGGATGGCACGAATTGACAAATCTGGTGTTGCCGGTGATGCGCAAACAGGGGCAGGGGCGAATTATCCATTGTTCTTCAATTTTGGGATTCATCCCGATTGCCTGGCGTGGAGCCTATAATGCTTCAAAATATGCGCTGGAGGGTCTGGCAACGACCATGCGTTTGGAACTGGAGGGTTCATCCATTCATATAAGTCTGATCGAGCCGGGTCCGATAAAATCGAAATTTGTTATAAATGGCCTGCCGCATTTTGTTGAAAAAATAGACCATAAAAATTCTGTTCATGCTAAAAAATATGAAAGTCAGTTGAAGCGGCTTCAATCGGGAGGTGGATCAAACCGGTTCCGGCTTGGTCCACAAGCTGTCTATGCAAAACTTGATCATGCATTAAATGCAAAACGACCCAGAGCGCATTATCTCGTAACTTTTCCTACATATTTTATGGCAATTGCCCGGCGGCTTCTGCCCTATTCAATGCTGGAAAAGATTTTGTCAAGCAGTGGTTAGGTTGCCGTTATTGTGAATTGGCAAAAAATATTTTGTTTTGAGCCATAATGTCAGGACTGGAAAATAACTGAATTTCTGTTTTTACTTGCCCCGGTTGCAATGGTTGTCGTGATAATCATTCTGGCAATCGGCCTGTGGAATATGACGCGTGGCGGCAATAGCGCATTGTCTCAAAAAATGATGCGATACCGGTGGCTGCCCAGTTTGTTGCGGTGATTATCATGCTTGCGGCATTGTATTTCGCCAGTCGCTGATGCAATAATCGGTAGTGCAATAATCAATCAACAGAAACCTTTTGGCTCAATGGTAATATTGAATAAAATCTACACGAAGACCGGAGATGATGGCACTACCGCGCTGGGTTCGGGTACCAGACGTGTGAAATATGACTTACGGGTCAGTTCCTATGGTTCGGTTGATGAAGCCAATGCGGCCATCGGCGTTGCAAGACTTTTTTCAAAAAATACAACAATCGATACTGTTCTGGAGTTGATCCAGAATGATTTGTTTGATCTGGGTGCTGATTTGTCAGTGCCGGATGAAGGCGAAGTCAATCCCCTGAGGATAACAAACAGTCAGGTTATGGCGCTTGAGAACCAGATTGACCGGTTTAATGGCGAACTTGAGCCCCTGCGCTCTTTTGTCCTTTCCGGTGGAAATGAACTGGCAGCGCATCTTCATCTCGCGCGTACGATTGCCAGGCGGGCTGAAAGAAATATTGTGGAATTATCACATTCGGCAGGTGAACAGGTAAATCCGGCGGCAATCATGTATATGAATCGATTGTCTGATCTGTTATTTGTTCTGGCACGCTCGGCCAATGATCAGGGCAGGGCAGATATTTTGTGGGTGCCTGGAAAAAACAGATAATGAATTGGAATGAATGAATGTTTTTGCCACTACATGATGCCAATGCACTTAAACATGTGAAAATCCAGTATGTAACCCTTTTTCTGATCGCGGCCAATATTCTGATCTGGATTTTCTGGAGTACACCCTCGATTACCAGTGAAAAGGCGGTACGGGCAGCCTATCTCTCCTTTGGATATATCCCTGCGGTAATAAACGGTTTTGAAACATTGCCGGTTAACTTTGTGATATTACCCGAGCAGGCTGCTTATGTGACCTATTCGTTTTTCCATTCGAATTTTATGCATCTTGCTGGTAACATGTTGTTTTTATGGGTATTTGGTGACAATGTTGAAGATGCACTGGGGCATTTCAAGTTTTTGTTTTTCTATCTGGCCTGTGCTGCTGCGGGCGCCTGGGCGCATGGCGCTATTAATCCGCAATCGGTATCTCCACTGATTGGTGCATCGGGCGCTGCCGCAGGTGTTATCGCAGCATATCTGATATTGCATCCAAAGGTGAAAATCTGGGTGTTGATGTTTGGAAAGATCCCTTTGCGCATATCAGCATTATGGGTGATTGGAGCATGGATTTCCTATCAGGTGTTTGAAATGATTTTCAATTCCGGCAGCGATGTCAGTTGGGGCGCCCACGTTGGTGGAATTGTGACGGGAGCATTTCTGGTCTTGTTCATGCGTCGTTCAGGGGTAGAATTGTTTGACCGAAAACGTGAAAACAAGCTGGCGGTTGAGCCTGTCCGCGATGTTCAGGAGAATGAGGCCGAGGCAATTCAGGCAAAGGCGGACCAGGCTTCACCCTGGGGTCGTGATGGCGGTGGGAACTGAGTATGAATAACAATGTCTCAAACCATCTGTGACATGCTACTTCAGGCACCCAAAAGACACAGGATTGCCAATCAATATTCCAAGCGCTAATTTAGTTTATTGACGGCGCGCCATAATGGCATTAGTCATCCTTGCAAATTATTTTAAACCAAGAGGATTAGGTAATGAAAATTCTCGTGCCTGTTAAACGGGTCGTAGACTATAATGTCAAAATTCGGGTCAAATCTGACGGGTCAGGCGTTGAATTGGCAAATGTCAAGATGTCGATGAATCCGTTCGATGAAATATCTGTTGAAGAAGCGTTGCGGTTGAGAGAAGCCGGTGCTGCCAGCGAGATTATTGCTGTTTCCATCGGCCCCCAACAGGCTCAGGAAACTATACGTACAGCGCTCGCAATGGGGGCCGATCGTGGTATCCTGGTTAAAACCGATGATCTGGTTGAACCACTTGCTGTGGCCAAGATCCTCAAAGGCATTGTCGAAGAAGAGCAACCCGGCCTGGTGATTGTTGGCAAACAGGCAATCGATGATGATAGCAATCAAACCGGCCAGATGCTGGCAGCCCTGCTTGGTTGGTCACAGGGAACATTTGCATCCAAACTGGAGGTTTCGCCGGAAACTGCCAAGGTTACCCGTGAGGTGGATGGCGGTCTGCAGACAGTAGAATTGAAGATGCCAGTCGTGGTTACTACGGATTTGCGGTTGAATGAACCGCGCTATGCCTCATTGCCAAATATAATGAAAGCAAAGAAAAAGCCGATGGATGAAAAGTCTCCTGCGGATTATGGCGTTGACACCTCTCCCCGTCTTTCCGTGGTGACAACTGTGGAACCGCCAGCCAGACAGGCCGGTGTAATTGTTGCCGATGTGAACGAACTGGTTGATAAACTCAAGAACGAAGCAGGCGTGCTCTAGGGCGTGGAAAGGTAAAATTATGACGATATTATTATTGGCGGATCATGACAATTCAACGCTAAACGAGCAAACCGCCAAAACAATGAGTGCGGCCAGCGAGATTGGCGGTGATGTGCATGTGCTGGTTGCCGGAAAGGGTTGTGAAAGTGTTGCAAATGCCGCGGCAAAACTGGATGGAGCAGCCAAAGTAGTGCTGGCTGAGGCAGATCATCTGGAAAATCATCTGGCTGAACAAATGGCCGATCTGATTGTCAGCATGGCAGATGAGTATGAATTTATCATTTCTTCTGCATCGGCTACCGGTAAAAATATATTGCCTCGCGTTGCAGCTCTGTTGGATGTGATGCAACTCTCTGACATTACCGCGATCATATCAGCCGACACATTCGAGCGTCCGATTTATGCGGGCAATGCCATGCAGACGGTCACTTCCGGAGATGCGAAAAAGGTGATTACCGTTCGTACAGCCGGTTTTGGTGCTGTGGGTGAAGGAGGATCTGCCAGTGTGGAAAAAGTCGAAGTTCCGGCTGATAACGGTCTTTCGAAATTTATAGGTGATGAATTATCTTCTTCTGATCGACCGGAACTGACATCTGCCAAAATCATTATTTCGGGTGGCCGTGCACTTGGTTCAGCTGAAAAATTTGAAGAAGTGATTATTCCCGTGGCCGACAAACTTGGTGCGGCTGTGGGTGCTTCACGGGCGGCGGTTGACGCCGGTTACGCTCCCAATGACTGGCAGGTAGGACAGACAGGCAAGGTGGTCGCACCGGATTTGTACATTGCTTGTGGTATTTCGGGTGCTATTCAGCATTTGGCGGGTATGAAAGATTCCAAGGTAATTGTTGCCATCAACAAGGATGAAGAAGCGCCCATTTTTCAGGTCGCAGACTATGGTCTGGTGGCAGACCTGTTTGATGTTTTGCCGGAATTTGAAAAAGCATTGGACTGATTGCCTGACAAGGTTCAAAATGGCCGGGGTGATTAACTTGCCCCGGCCATTTTTATGTTAGTGCCCAACGCTAAATCCGGTTCAGGATTTCGAGTTGGTTACCAAGCGCAATTTCGGGATAGTGACATGGCAACAGATATCAAAACAATCGGTATTGTCGGGGCAGGGCAAATGGGTGGTGGAATTGCTCATGTGAGTGCACTTGCCGGTTATGATGTATTCCTGAATGATTTGAATGATGAGAAGATTGAATCAGGCCTCGCCACCATCAATGGAAATCTGGCGCGTCAGGTGGCGTCTGAAAAAATTACCGAGGATGAACGCCAGGCGGCTGTTGAAAGAATTCGTTCGGCAAATCATATGGAAGCAATGGGCAGCTGCGATCTGGTAATTGAAGCGGCAACGGAAGACGAAGCGATAAAACGCAGAATTTATTCCAAATTGTGTCCGGTACTGGATCGCAATGCGATATTGGCTACCAACACCTCGTCGATCTCAATTACCAGACTTGCTGCATCGACGGATCGTCCGGAAAAGTTTGTCGGCGTTCATTTCATGAATCCGGTACCGGTGATGCAACTGGTTGAACTGGTACGAGGTATTGCCACGGATGAAGGTACCTTTTCCACTGCGCGTAATTATGTTGATTCCCTGGGTAAAACGATTGCAGTAGCAGAAGATTTTCCGGCATTCATGGTCAACCGGATATTGTTGCCAATGATCAATGAGGCAATTTATACGCTTTATGAGGGGGTTGGCGGGGTTGATGCGATCGATACTGCCATGCGTTTGGGCGCCAATCATCCGATGGGACCACTGCAACTTGCGGATTTTATTGGCCTTGATACATGCCTGTCCATTATGCAGGTGCTATATGATGGCCTGGCGGATACCAAGTATCGGCCATGTCCGTTGCTGGTCAAATATGTGGAGGCCGGTTGGCTGGGGCGCAAGGCCGGGCGCGGATTTTATGATTACCGCGGTGATGAACCGGTAGCGACAAGGTAGCCTAACATGTTCTGAATGCGGTTCAGGGGTCAATGACGGGATGATTTCAGCGCCTGATTGATAAATGCAATGGCGTCTTTACTGTTCCAGGTTGCCGGACCACTCAAAACGCCCAAAGCCAAGCCATCGCTGTTAATCAGCACCGTGGTTGGCATGCCCAAAGCCAGGTTTTCCTTTTTCAGTTCTGCAAGTATCCTGGCGGAACCATCCCAGTAGAATTTAAGTGCTTTCAATTCAGTTTCAGCAAAAAATGCTTTCGGTTTGTCAGGGCTTTTCAAATCTATCGATACGGTGACCACCTGAAAGTTTTTACTTCCCAATTGTTTTTCCAGATCCTCGAGAAATGGCATTTCATGGCGGCAGGGCGGACACCAGGTTGCCCATAGATTGAGTAATACAGTTTGGCCATGCCAGTCGGAAATGGTCAGGGATTTTCCCTCGCCATCACTAAATGAGAGATTTGTCAGATCGACTGGATTTTCAAGAATTCGCATCGCTGCCATATCACCTTTGGCAAATGGCTTTAAGGTCTGGGCAAAGGAAGTTGGCGATTGCTGGCTATTTTCTGTCATCGCCTCATTGCCAGTACCCTGGTAAATCGAGTATATGCCAAAGCCAACAGCCATTATCGCGATGAGGGACAGGATTTTGAGATTAGTCTTCATTTTTACATGGCCATTTTAGTTCGGACTTTCCTTTGCGACTGGAAGAAGCGGGGAAAGAGTGCAGGAGAAATGTAATGTCTGACACCAAATCCGGCAACCAGATGTGGGGCGGCCGTTTTGTCACAGGGCCGGACGAAGTCATGGAGGAAATTAACGCTTCCATAGATTTTGACAAGATCCTTTACGCCCAGGATATTGCCGGCTCCAAAGCCCACGGGCGCATGTTGGTGAAACAGGGTATCATCAGTGCCGATGATGGCAAAGCCATCCTTACCGGTCTAGACACAATTTTGTCTGAAATCGAGGCGGGTCAGTTCAAATTTTCGCGAGCGCTGGAAGATATTCACATGAATATTGAATCCCGTCTGGCGGAATTGATTGGTGATGCAGCCGGCAGATTGCATACAGCACGCTCACGTAACGATCAGATAGCACTGGATTTCAGGCTTTGGGTAAAGCAGACCATGCTGCAGATTGATGAGCAGCTTGTCATGCTGATCGGTTCGCTCTTGGACAAGGCGGATGTCCACAAGGAAACACTGATGCCCGGATTTACCCATTTGCAAACTGCGCAGCCGGTAACCTTTGGTCATCATTGTATGGCTTATGTCGAAATGTTCGGGCGGGATTTATCCAGGATTCGTGACGGCTTAGAGCGCCTGGACGAATGTCCGCTTGGGGCGGCTGCACTGGCTGGAACCGGGTTTGCCATTGATCGTCATATTACCTGCGGGGAACTGGGGTTTCGTGAACCAACCCGAAATTCGCTTGACAGCGTGTCCGACCGGGACTTTGGACTGGAATTTCTGTCTATTGCCTCGATCTGCGCAGTGCATTTATCGCGTATGGCAGAAGAATTTGTTATCTGGTCGACGCCGCAATTCAATTTTGTTTCTCTCTCCGACAGGTTTTCAACCGGTTCTTCAATCATGCCGCAGAAAAAGAACCCGGATGCGGCTGAACTGGTTCGGGCAAAGACCGGGCGTATCAACGGGTCTCTGATTGGATTGTTAACGGTGATGAAAGGCCTGCCTCTGGCTTATTCAAAAGATATGCAGGAAGACAAGGAAAGTGTGTTTGATGCGGCTGCATCCTTGAGGCTGGCGATAGCTGCCATGCACGGAATGATCTCAGACAGCACCATCAACAAACAGGAAATGCAAAAAGCAGCAGGTAGTGGCTATTCGATTGCCACTGATCTGGCCGACTGGCTTGTTCGCGAAGCTGGCATTCCTTTCAGACAGGCTCATCATGTCACCGGTCGGGCGGTGGCTTTGGCTGAGACAAAACAATGTGGTCTGGAAGAGCTAAGTCTCGCAGATCTGAAGGGCATAGAGGAACGTATTGAGCAATCTGTGTTTGATGTACTGTCGGTAGAAAATTCGGTGAAATCACGCCGGAGTTTTGGAGGTACAGCCCCACAGAATGTCGAAAGCCAAATTTCCTATTGGCGAGACCGGTTGGGAAATTAGTGTCGTCGAGGATTTTGGCTTCAGGCTGTTAGTGTTTGACAAACCTTTGCTACTATCGAATAAAGAAGTTGATGCGTGGCTTATCGTGATCGAGGATTTCTTAAGTCATCAAAAACAACGATTAAAGCAGCGCAAGTTGGAGCAAACAGGTATGACCCGGCAAAACAGAAAATTTCTGAGTGCTGTTGCCAGTATTGTAGCAATTGGCCTTTTGATCTCGGGCTGTGGCCGGCGCGGAAAGCTCGAGGCCCCGCCATCAGCTAATGTAGTTGTAACGGAAAAACAGGGTAATAATGTTACCAAACCGGCTCCAAAACCAGACAGACCTTTTATCCTCGATGGTTTGATCTGATTGTCCGGTATTTACCTAGAGCATATCTTCCTGAACTCTGGAATTTCCAATGAATCATTTTGAAATTATCAATGGAGTTCTGCACGCAGAAAAGGTTGCCATTCCCGAAATTGCGGAAGCAGTGGGTACACCATTTTATTGTTATTCAAGCGCGACACTGGAGCGGCATTTCAGGGTGTTTTCACAGGTGTTTGCCGATATTCCCACATTGGTGTGTTATGCTTTAAAGGCAAATTCCAACCAGGCGGTACTTGGAACCCTGGCGGCACTGGGTTCAGGTGCCGATGTGGTGTCTGGCGGGGAACTTTTGCGGGCCCAAAAAGCGGGAATTCCTGGTGACAAAATATTGTTTTCCGGGGTTGGAAAAACTGCCGATGAACTGGATTTGGCACTTGGTGCTGACATTTTGTGTTTCAATATTGAATCAGAACCAGAGTTACATCTGTTATCCCGGCGGGCGGTAGCGCTGGGCAAGACAGCGCCGGTTTCATTTCGAGTAAATCCGCATGTGGATGCACGAACCCATGAAAAAATATCCACCGGTAAAGCGGGTGACAAATTTGGAATTGACTGGCACGATTCTCATAAAATATATGCACTTGCGGCAAGTTTGCCTGGCATTAAAGTCACCGGAATCGATATGCATATAGGCAGTCAGATTGAAAATCTGGAACCGTTTGATGAAGCCTTTTCAAGGCTGGGTAAACTGGTCGTTGATTTGCGCTCCCAAGGCCATGAAATTGATCATGTCGATCTTGGTGGCGGTTTGGGAATTCCCTATAGAAATGATAATGTCAGTATTCCGGAGCCCGGTGAATACGCCGAGACAGTCAAACGTTATGTGCGTTCGCTTGACTGCCAGGTCATTTTTGAACCGGGCAGACTGATTGCCGGAAATGCCGGAATTCTTGTTGGTTCTGTATTGTTTCGCAAGGAACTGGAAAACAAAACCATATTGATTGGTGATGTGGCGATGAATGACCTTATTCGCCCTACCCTTTATGATGCCTGGCATGAAATCCGGGCGGTTGATGACAAATCTGCTCTGCTGCCGACTATTCATGGTGACCTTGTAGGTCCGGTGTGTGAAACCGGTGATTTTATTGCGCGTGATCGCTCACTTCCGGCACTTGAGACAGGAGATCTTTATGCGATCGGCTCAGCCGGGGCCTATGGTGCTGTTCAGTCCGGAACATATAATACCCGTCCACTCGTGCCAGAAGTGCTGGTGCATGGTGATCGGTTTCATGTGGTCAGACCGAGGGTGGAAATAGAAGACATTATTGCCCTGGACAGTCTGCCTCCATGGCTGACCGGCAAATAAAACACTCACAATGAGTCATATTCAAATTTGTTTAGGATTTCCGGATATAAACTAATGTGTTTCCGGCAATCTTCAATTTTTGGTGTTAGTGCACCTCAAATTCTTTAAATGGCCTGAAATTCTGTTACAATCATTGCATCAATGCCTTTTGGAGCCATTATGTGAAACAGGAATTTGACCAGATCAGTACAGATCTAGTTCGGGGAGCCGCATGGTTGGCGGTTGGCTGGGAGCGTTTGTGGCCACTGCTGGTGCCATTTACTCTGGTGACAATGGTCTTTTGCGGGCTTTCTTGGCTGGGGGTCTGGGCGCAAGTCCCGGTATGGCTACATTTTTCCATTCTGGCGTTTATTGTAATTGGCGCATTTGCGTCATTATGGCCGTTGCGTCGTATATCCTGGCCAAATTCTGCAGAAGTGACGCGACGTATTGAAATTGAGACGCAATTGTCAGACCGGCCAATTATGGCCCAGAGTGATGAAATTGCCTTGGGAGAGAACGACGCATTTGCCAGTACATTGTGGTTTGAGCATCGTCAAAGGATGCGCAAACGACTGGACAATCTGACCAGCGGACAGCCAAGGGCGAGAGGTGATAAATTTGATCCCTATGGATTGCGGCTATTTTTGCCGGTATTGGTATTTATTGCTTTCATGGTTTCCTATGGGTCTGGTGGCGGTCGTCTGACAGACGCATTTCGAGTGGGCAGTGATCCGGCGAAATTGCTGACAAGGCTGGATGTGTGGGTTAATCCACCCGATTATACGAGAAAAGCTCCGGTATATTTGTCAGTTGATGGCACACACCAGATCGGGCAATCGCTGTTGTTTCCGCAATTTAGCCAACTGGAGGGCCGGTTTGCCGGTGAGGGAGAACTTTCTTTCTGGTTTGAAAGCGTTGATGAGAAAAATGATGAAATCAAAACAGAAATTCACCCTGAATTCCTTGCTGCAGGCGACAAAAAATCATCCACAGAACGCATTTATTCGTTCAAGCTGATCCGCAGTGGTTTGATCAGTGTCAAGTCTCGAAACAGGCAAATTTCTCAATGGTCATTGAAAATTATTCCCGACAAGGCCCCGACAATTAAATTTGCGGGAGAGCCAGATACATCGCTCAGCGGATCTTTGCAACTTTCCTATACTGTAGAGGATGATTACGGGGTGACACAGGCAATCGGGCTGGTTGAGCCGTTGCGGGCAAATGACAACAGTGAAGAAATTGTCAATTCCGAGTTGCCAGCGAAATTTGTTGTGCCGGAAAATGCCCGTCCGTTGATGGAGCCGTTGAAAATCAAATTACCACTACCTCGCAGGAGAGCGCGATCGGGTAGTGCGAAGGTCAACCGGGATGTTTCAAAACATCCTTTAGCCGGAAGTCGGGTAAATCTTACCTTAATGGTACGCGATGATGTGGATCAGGAAGGTTACAGCAAAACCAAAGAGATCATATTACCCGGGCGGAACTTTTCCAATTCTGTTGCAAAGGCACTGATAGAGCAACGTCGCATTCTGGCCCTTGATGCAAACCAGCGTAATTTTGTTATTTCCATGCTCGATGCGGTGACAACCGCATCAGATTTATTTCTTGATGATTTTGCCGCACATATGGCAATCAAAGTTGCCTGGCGTCGTTTGATCAGCGCGCGAAGTGACGATGAATTGCGGCAGGTGATGGATCTGTTATGGGATATCGCACTGGGGATAGAATTTGGCAGAATGTCGGAAGTGGAAAGAAGGCTCCGGGAAGCCCAGGAGCGTTTGAGTGAAGCACTTGAAAATGGCGCAAGTGATGAAGAAATAAACAAACTGATGAAAGAATTACGTCAGGCAATGAATGAATTGATGCAGGCATTGATTGAACAGGCCCGAAAAAATCCGCAATCCAGAAATCCACTGATGCAAAATGATGCTGCCAGAACAATTCGTCAGAGGGATCTGGAACGCATGCTGGATCGAATAGAGAATCTGGCGAAATCCGGGTCCAAGGATGCCGCCCGGCAGTTGCTGAGTGAAATGCAGCGTATGATGGATAATTTAAGGGCCGGCAGACATATGCAGCAGCGCCAGGCTGAAGGTAACCAGATGAACAAGACGCTGGATGAGTTAGGTGACCTGATGCAAAAACAACAAAAGCTGATGGATGAGACCTATCGCAGGGGACAGCAGCAAAGGCAGGGTAAACAACGTCAACCCGGTCAGCAGGATCAGGGTGATCGGCGGCAGAGTGACCGTCGCAACAATGGTGAAAATCAGGATGGGCAGAATCAGGGAATGACTGCTCAGGAATATGCCGATGCACTGGCGCAGCTTCGACAGCAACAAAAGGCCCTGGAAGAGCAATTGAATTCGCTTAATCGGCAACTGGAAGAATTGGGACTTCAACCATCCGATGAGTTTAATGAGGCAGGCAGACAAATGGGTGAGGCCGGTAAACAACTTGGTAAGGGCAAGGCTGGTGAGGCGGTTGGTAATCAGGGACTGGCACTGGATGCCCTGAGGCGCGGTGCCCAGTCGATCATGCGTCAAATGGCAGGCGACAGACAACAAGGTGGAGAGCAACAGGGAGAGGGTAACACGACCGGCAATGACCGGATGGCGCGCGATCCACTGGGCCGGGACCGGAATGACCAGGGCTCCAACCTGGGCAGCAATACGGAGATACCCGGTGAAATTGATGCGCAAAAGGCGCGTGAGGTAATGGAAGCAATCCGCAAAAGACTGTCTGAACCTGATCAACCGGTTATTGAGAAAGACTATCTGGAACGACTGCTGCAAAACCGCTGAACGGAAGAAATTATCGGTCAAGGGCTATCGGGATTATCGGTTGATATAAAGGTAGACCTGTATGATTTCAGGCATCACCTGTGACTACACCGACAAATGGCAATTCGCGAAATGCGTGGCCAACATCCATGCCATAGCCGACGACAAATTTATCAGGGCACTCAAATCCGACATAATCGGCATTAATGTCAGACTTGCGTCGCATGGATTTATCCAGAAGTGTAACAATTGAAACTTTGCGCGCTCCCCGCGATAACATAAGATCACGGGTGAATTTCATCGTATTACCGGATTCCAGGATATCGTCGATTAGCAAAATATCCCGGTCTTTGACGTCACTGTCCACATCCCGCAGCAGGCGCACTTCGCCTGCCGAGGTGCCTGCTCCATAACTGGCAATTGAAATGAATTCCACTTCAGGGGTTAATCCGGCTTTGTGCAGGGCGCGGATGAGATCGGCTGCAAATACAAATGAGCCTTTCAATACTGATATTACCAGAATGTTTTTTAGATCACCCAGTGCGATTTCTTCGGAGAGTTCATGGTTTCGCCTGGCAATCTGTTTTGCGGTAAATAACACTTCAATTTTTTTGTTGCGAACGATAGGCACGTATTTTATCCTGAATTCAAAATGCCGCCAATAAACTCCAGTTCGACTTTTTGGCCGCTTCCGGCTGGTTTTCGCACTGAAGCACGAATTATCAGATTGCTGCCTGGTGCAAGCTTTTGCAAGGCTGGTTTGACCGTCCAGTCAAAATATCCACTGGAACCTTTTGTTCCCGAGCTCATCAATATCGGCGGAACCGGCAACGAATGGGCCGAATGGTTGGATATTCTGGCAGAAATGATCCAGACCCGAATATTCGAATTTTTGACATTTTCAGTTTTGATATTGTCCAGTGTCAGTTGGGTTAACGCATTTTTTGCCAACGGTTTGGATTCAGGCAACGGGTAAAATTGATAAACCAGCAGGGTAGCCAGGAAAAGGACAGCGCCAATTCCCGCCATGAGCAGAGTCGGAGAATCTGAATATGACCATGCAACTGATTGATGAGATGCCAGAGGCTGTGGAACAGTGTCGGAGGATGGTTGGGATAACGCAGGCAATGGTAACGAACCTAAAGACTGATTCAGACATTTACCGGGTAATTTCTTCGGTATTTTACCTGAATCGGTATTTCCTGCCAATTCCCGCCATTTTGAATTGCAGACATTGCAAAACATGGTTCCGTTCGCACATAAATGTGGATTGCCGGGCTTTCCATGGGTAAATTCGCATGTTGGGCAGGATGACGGGTGATTATTGTTCTGTGTGACCATATGATGACATATTACTGATGGAATGATGCTGAACTCGAGATCTGAGTATCAATACTCCCGAGACAATTTTGGAATTGATAATCGAACATGCGCAAATTTCAAGAATCATGTAATACGAGAATCATTCGATAAAGATTGCCGTTTGTTGGATATCGCTAATCTGTAAATACATTATTAACCATGGATAGTTCGCCGGGAAATGATTGACTTTGAAAATGTGGGCTTGCGATATGGTCTGGGTCGTGAAGTATTAAGCGATATGACATTCCGGATAAATCCGGGCTCTTTTCAATTTCTCACGGGTGCATCAGGAGCGGGAAAAACCAGTCTGTTGCGGCTGATGTTGATGGCGATTGACCCAAGTCGTGGAAGAATCAAGTTATTTGGCAAGGAAACTTCCCAATTATCCAAACGTGAAATGCCGTTTATACGCAGAAAACTTGGCGTTGTTTTTCAGGATTTTCGCCTGCTTGATCATTTGACTACCTATGAAAATGTTGCATTACCCTTGCGGGTGCGGGGCAAGTCAGATGCAAGTTATCGCGGTGACGTAACAGATCTTCTTAAATGGGTCGGATTGGGGGAGCGTGTGCATGCTCACCCGCCAGTATTATCAGGAGGCGAAAAACAACGCGCTGCAATTGCCCGAGCATTGATTGGCCAGCCAGATATTTTGCTGGCTGATGAACCAACCGGCAATGTTGATCCTTCCCTGGCACGTCGGTTGCTGCGGCTGTTTATTGAACTTAACCGTTCGGGAACGTCTGTCGTCATCGCTACCCATGATATGGGGTTGATGGATCAGTTTGATGCAAGGCGACTGGTTATCAATGAGGGAAGGTTGCAGATTTATGGTTAAGAAAATTCTCCTCAGTCCGGCTGTTGAAAAAGAAAGACAAAGTGGGCAAAAAATTCTTAATACAATCAAACGTTTGAGAAATTACGGTTACGTCGGCGACAGCAATGCATCCATTATCCCGCGTCACAGCATAGCCGGTAATGCGCTCATCATAGTAATCATGATCATGACTTTTTTGGCTTCTTTGACTATCGGAGCGACGAATGCCATCAACAAGACCGCCAGCGGTTGGCAGAGCGATGTTTCTCGTGAAGTAACCATTCAAATCCGTCCTTCCGATGAAGTGGAAATGGACAAGGCAGAGCGCGATGCCAGTCGAATAGCCCTTTCCTATGATGGTGTAACAAAGGTCGTAGCATTAAATGATAAGGCTGTTTCCAGACTGCTGGAACCATGGCTTGGAAAAAACCTCAAGTTGAATGAACTTCCGGTACCCGGGCTTCTGACCGTGTCACTGGATGGCGATCAATTGCCTGATTTTGCTTCCATGCGCCGGGAACTGGAACAATCGGTTCCAGGTGCGACCCTGGACGACCACCGGGCATGGGTGGGTCGGCTAAATGCTATGGCTTGGACAATGGTAGCACTGGGATTTGCGATATTTCTACTGGTGATGGGTGCGACGATATTAATTGTTGTATTTACTACTCGCGGGGCAATGGTTGGCAATCAGGAAATTGTCGAAGTATTGCATTTCGTCGGAGCGGATAGCGCGTTCATTGCCAGGCAGTTTCAGCACCATTTTATGATTTTGGGTTTTTTTGGTGCAGCATCAGGCGGTGTGCTGGCAATTATCATATTTGCAACCCTGGCTTTTTGGTCGAGCCAAAGCCTGGTAACGCCGCAAACTGAGCAGATCAATTTTTTGTTCGGCGCATTTAGCGTCGGGCTTAGGGGTTATTTTGGCATGGTTGCAGTTGTGTTACTGGTCGCAGCATTGACGGCGCTCACGTCACGAATAACTGTTGTCAGGCATGTGTGGAATCTTGAGAAGAACAAGGCTCCTTTATCCGGTTAGGAAAATGCCGGAAATTGTGATGGAAACAAAAGTCTGGCTTTGACAGTAAAACCTGCTAAGCGAGAGACAAGATAACGATGCTCGGTTATCGTGGGAAATTTGCAATTATGCTGTTTATTCGTTCATTGCTGTTTAATCTGGTATTTTACATTTCGATTACCCTGCAATTGCTATTCTGGCTGCCAACATATTTTTTCATGAAGCGGGAAGATTGCTGGAAGGTCGTTCGTATCTGGGGAAAGTCCTCATTGTGGTTTCAAAACAAAATAGTAGGGACAGAATTTTACTTTGACGGGCTGGAAAACATCCCCGCAGAAGGCGGGTTTATAGTCGGTGGCAAACATCAGTCGACATGGGAGACTTTCGCTTTATTGCTGTTCTTGAAAGATCCCAGCTATATCCTCAAGCGCGAATTGATGTTTATTCCGGTATTCGGCTGGTATGCGGCGAAAGCCAAAGTTGTTGCGGTCAATCGTGGAAAACGCAGCCTCGCCCTTGCCATGATGACCAATGCCGCATCGAAGCAATTATCCAGTGGACGACAAATCATCATTTATCCTGAAGGTACTCGTGTTGCTCCTTATGCGCCTCCCAAATACAAATATGGCATTGCCCATATGTATGCTCGGGTGGGCTGCAGGGTTTTGCCGGTTGCCGTTAATTCCGGCCTGTTTTGGCCACGTCAATCTTTTTTGAGGTATCCAGGCATGATCACCATGCAGTTCTTGCCGGTGATCGAGCCGGGGCTAACGACTAATGATTTTCGCCTGCGTCTTGAAGATGACATTGAGGAGGCTACGAACAAGCTGATGTGGGAAGCAGAAAACAGTTTGCCTAGCTCGCCACTGGCAAAAAAATTCAGGAAAAAATTTGGCGTGGTCATTGATGTTGAGCAATAATACCGGCGATCGTTTCAAGATTGTGATCACGTATGGCAATCGATTTCAAATGTTCAACGGTTTTCAGGACATATTCACAATTGGGTCCTGAATCACCGCTGGCGGAAGAAACAAGTTCAATTTGCTTTTGTATATCCAGTGTTCCGGAATATTGCGGGTTTGTGCGATCCACCACATAAGTCAGTGCCTGTTCGGTTCTGCCATTGCCCAATTCAACCCGACGCCAGCTTTCCTTGTAAACATTGGTAACAAGTTCACGCTTTCGCAGATATTCTATTACCGATTCCCGGTTTTTGGAGTGAACTTTAAAAGCCATACCACTACACGAGCCGCCCTTGTCCAGGCCTAAAACCAGTCCGGGGGCGTTCTGTGTTCCACGATGCACCCATGAATAGATACACAAAGAACGATGCAATCCGTACAATTTTGCCGGGTGGGAACCAACGGATTCAAATCCCGGATTCCAGATAAGGGAGCCATAGCCAAAAACCCAAAAATCGCCCATAATAGTTACTATAACTTTCTGTTGCCAACATTGTTTTGTCCGAAAGATCATCCCTAACATGAATAAACTGGTAGATGAAAAAAAACTGATCCGACGCAGGATCATTTATGTTGTTTTGACATTTATTGTGCTGGTTGCCGGGGGAACGCTGGGCTGGAAATTTCTTGCCAGTGAACTTGAAACGCGGTTGCATGATCGAATTGAACATTTGGCAAAGCAGGGCAAGGTTTTTCAATGCAGTGACCAGCGTGTTGAGGGATTTCCGTTTCGTGTAGGCTTGTTCTGTGATGATATTGTGTTTGAGGATACCGCCCGAAAAATAATATTGAAAGCCGGGAAGTTTCGCTCTGCTGCCCAGTTTTATCAGCCCGGATTCATCGCAGGCGAGCTTGATAGCCCCGCAGAACTGAAATTAGCGCAACTGGGTGGATTTGATCTTCGATGGAAACTGGCCCGTTCAAGTACAAGACTTTCACTTGGTGGAATCAAGAGGATCTCTGTCAATTTTGAGGATTTCAGCGCCGATAAGGTAGAAAGTAATCCTCAAAATTTGCCTGATATCAAATTATCATTGCTGGAATTGCATCTTCGAGCGGAAGGAAATGATCCGGCCTCAGCGGATATCGAGGTTGCAATCGAGTTAAGGGACATTCGGGTAGAGAATTTTTCAAATGGATATTTTCCAGTGATGAATGTCATGGCCGATGGGATTGTTACCGATTTGAATCAGGCTCTCAATAGTGGGCGAGATCTGATTGACTGGGCCCGGGAAAACGGATTGAAATTACAGATGCGCAAGCTGGAATTCGGACTGGAAAGCGGTGGAAGTCTTCTGGCTTCCGGCCCTGTTGTGATTGACCGGGACGGGCTGGTTTCCGGCAAATTGATGGTTGAGGTTACTGGAATAGAGGATCTGGTCAGGAATTTTTCCAGGCAAAATCCGCAATTGGGTAAAAATGCCGAATTGTTGCAAAGTGCGTCGGCGATATTTGCCCAGGGTGCCAAAAACGGGAAAATTCGCCTTCCGGTTCAGATCAGCAAGGGAAATGTCAGTACCGGATTTATCCCGCTTGGCATCATTCCACCTTTGTACTGAACCATGAAAATCTAATCGTCGCGACCAAAGTTTGGCGCGTCAATTTCCTGACCGGCATCAATAATGTCGCGTCGGATTTTTCGTGTTCGGGTGAACATATCAAACAGGGTATCGCCGTCAGCCCAGCGTACAGCCCTTTGCATGGCACTTAAATCTTCTGAAAACCGGGCAAGCATTTCCAGTATCGCCTCCTTGTTGTGGAGGCAGACATCACGCCACATGGTGGGATCTGAAGCGGCAAGGCGGGTAGAATCGCGAAATCCACCTGCTGAGTATTTAATGACTTCAGAATTGGTCACCGCTTCCAGATCATCTGCGGTGCCAACAATATTATAGGCTATCAGTTGGGGCAGGTGGGAGGTAATTGCCAGTACTTTGTCATGGTGTTCTGCATCCATGATCTCGATGCTGCTGCCACAAGCCTGCCAGAAATCACCGAGAGCCTCGATGGCTGATTCTTCAGCTTTCGGCGTTGGGGTTAGAATGCACCAGCGGTTGTCAAACAGTGTGGCAAAGCCGTGTTTGGGGCCGGATTTTTCTGTACCGGCAACCGGGTGAGCAGGGACAAAATTCACACCATCGGGAATATGCGGCAGCATCTGCTGGATAACCGAAACTTTTACCGATCCGACATCACTGATGATTGAGCCCGGTTTCAGGTGGTCGGCAATAATGCTGGTGATATTGCCAACCACGCCGACCGGAGTACACAAAATCACCAAATCCGCATCTTTGACAATCTGTGCAGCGTCGGTGTTGTATTCATCGCCAAGATCTAATGTACGGGCTTCGTCAAGTGTTTGCTGTGATCTTGACGAGATCGCAATGGTATTTGCAATAGCACGCTCGCGCGCCACACGGGCAATTGAAGAACCAATCAGACCGACGCCGATAAGAGCAATTTTGTTAAACACAGCCATTATGCCAATTCACCCTTCATGAAGCCGGTCAGGATTTTTACAACCGCGATATTTTCCTCTTCATTGCCAATGGTCATGCGCAGGGCATTGGGGAAGCCATAGCCGGTAACCGCTCGCAGAATATAACCTTGTTTCGTAAGCGCGATATCTGCCGCTTCTGCTGATCGTTTGTTATCGGGGAAATGAATCAGGATAAAATTGCCGACGGAAGGCGTAACCTTCAAACCGATTTTGGTCAGTTCGTTGCTCACCCAGGGCAGCCATTTGTTATTGTGGGCAATGGCGCTTTGCACATGAAAACTGTCGCGCATGGCAGCAGCACCGGCAATTATTGCCGAGGAATTTACATTAAACGGACCACGAATGCGATTTAGCACATCAATGATACCGGCTGATGCATAGGCCCAACCGATCCGCAAAGCAGCCAGGCCATAAATTTTGGAAAATGTTCGGGTCATTATCACATTATCATTGCCGGAAACCAGCTCAATACCGGATTCGTAGTCATTTCGCTGAACATATTCAGCATAAGCGGCATCAATTACCAAAACGACATTGGATGGCAGCGCTGCATGCAGTCGGCGTACTTCTTCTATTGGCAGATAGGTGCCGGTTGGATTGTTTGGATTTGCCAGAAAGACAATTTTTGTCCGTTCACCGATGCATGAAAGAATTGCATCGACATTTGCTACGCAATCGATTTCCCTTGCCACAACCGCCTTTGCCCCCGTGGCACTGATAATTATCGGATACATGAGGAATCCGTGCTGCGAATAAACAGCTTCATCTCCTTTGGAGAGGTAGGCGTTGGCAATCAGGGACAGGAGTTCATCAGATCCGGCGCCACACACGATATTGTCTGGATTAAGGCCATGGGTTTCGGCAATTGCTTCACGCAACTGCCTGGCGGTAGGGTCCGGATATTCATGAAGATTTTGAATCACCTGACCAAGCGAATTTACGGCATTCTGGCTGGGACCAAGGGGGGATTCATTTGAAGACAGTTTGGCGAGTTTGATTCCATCAGGTGCTGCTGATTTGCCTGGCACATAGGCTATAATTTTCAGCACACCAGGATTTGGCTCAGGTTTTTTGCTCATGATCACTGATTCTCTGGGATCTGGATGGGATGAATTTCGACACTTGTATGAACTAGTATTGAAACCGGCTGACAAAATCAAAGGGATTTGGTGCTTTTTTGTCTACTGGTGGTTTGAGAGGACCCCTGGGGAACCAGAACCGGTACGAATACTCGCCTCGACTGACGTGAGATCGCCGGTACTCCCTGATACAGATTCTTGGTTGCCTCTACGAGAATAACACCGGAAAAAACCGGCCAGAACCGGCGACCCAGGGTTTCCAGTTTTTTCCGAAACCTTGGCCGTTTGTTGACTTTGCCCGGTGGAAAATGCAGTGCATCGGACCAGGAGGAGGGTGTTAACAGGGCTGATTGCAGAAAATGCGTCAATTGCCTTTTGGAAAATGGTCTGCCGGTACCAAATGGGGTGTGCTCAAAACGGGCCCAGAGCCCGCGCCGGTTGGGAACGACCACAAACAATTTTCCGTTGGGGGCCAGAATTCGCCATATTTCCCGCAGGGTTTCAGGCGGGTTTTCACTGTGTTCCAGTAAATGTACCATGATAACCCGGTCTATTGATGCATCCGCAAGAGGCAGTTCCTCTTCAAATGTCAATGCGGTGGCTGATGGTTGGCCATATGGCCAATGGACAGCTCCCTGGGCAGCAGGCATCAAATTCAGGGTGCGCTCCGCGTCACCGCCAAAGCGGTCCAGCCAGGGTGTTGTATATCCAAGACCTAAAATCCGCTCATTTTTTGTTTCCCCCCAAAGCGAAATTAACGCAGTGGTGATGGAATTTGCGCTGGCAATACCAAGCGGCGAGAAATAGTATTCGCGCAAATCAGTAACATCGGTTAGCATGCACTAGTGTCCTGGTTCAGTAATATGTGGCAATTTTAAATACCACATATTAGTGAACCAGGACACTAACACTTTTTCCAGAAATACCGATCCCACGGAAGAAAAATCAAATGGCAAATTTGCAGTTCTATCAGTTTCCCTGTCGAGACGACAATTATGGTGTTCTGGTTCATGACAGCCAAAGCGGTCTGTGTGCCAGCATTGATGCGCCTGATGAAGGTGCAGTCCTGGCAGCGCTGGATGAAACAGGCTGGCAGCTTAGTCATATCCTGGTAACACATTGGCATTTTGATCATGTTGAGGGAATACCCGGTTTGAAAGCCAGGTTTCAGTGCCATGTTGTTGGATCTGCGCATGAGGCTGAAAAAATCAAAGAACTTGATAAGACCGTTGGTGATGGTGACGAGTTTCAATTTGGCAGTGACCGGGTTCGGGTAATCTCAACTCCCGGCCATACCCTGGGCATGCTCAATTTTTATTTTGTCGATTCCAAAACACTATTTACCGGTGACACTTTGTTTGCTCTGGGCTGCGGGCGAATTTTTGAAGGTGACGGAGCGATGATGTGGAACAGTATGCAAAAGCTGGCTGAGCTTCCACGCGAGACTGCGGTTTATTGCGGTCATGAATACACGCTTGCCAATGGGCGTTTTGCATTGGGCGTTGATCCTGAGAATGGGAAACTCCAGGCGCGGATGGAAGTTATTGAAGCCTTGCGCAAAGCCGATAAACCAACATTGCCAACGACAATTGGTGAAGAACTGGACACCAACCCCTTTATGCGGGCCGGGAACAGGGCTATACGCGAAAATCTGGGTATGGCAGATGCCAGCGACGAGGACGTTTTTACTGAAATCAGGGCAAGAAAAGACAGTTCCTGACGATAATATTTTGTTTCTGGAAATCTCTAGAAAAATGAGTGCAGGATAATAAGCTGAGCGGCAAAATAGCTGTACCAGACCGCAAATGAAGCCATTCGTTTGATTTTGCCTTCCTGCCAGACAAATATTCTGTGTGCCAGCAACAGATCAGAAAACAAGAAGAATCCGACACCGACGAGCAACAGAGAGTTTTGTCCGGTTGTCCAGGCGGTTATATTCATTGCGCCAATAATCAGCGTGTAGATAAGTACCGGGATCTTCATCCGGGCCAAATGGCGCCAAAGGCTGATCAATGCCAATACGATCAGCAAACAAGTCAGGGTCCAAACTGCGTAATATGTCCCGGATGAAATCGAATTTGATGCGGGCTTGAGTAAAAACAGGGCTATATAAGCCAGATGGGCGGTCAAAAAAGCACCAAGGCCGGCGAGGAAAGATTTTTCACCCTTTGTTGAGAGAAAGGCATCACCAACAGCTGACAGGCCCAATGCCGCGATCAGCAACATCGGTTGGCCACCAATCCACGCGGTGAGGGTTAACAGGGCTACCGGCAAGGTCTTAAAAACAGTGCGGGTCCAACTTGTCGCTTGTGAAAGCCAGAAAAGGCCGTATACAATCGCGATCAGCAGCGCGATAGCCAAACTGACTGATGTGATATTTTCCATAATTATCCAAAAAAAAAGAATGTAACTTACGCTGAAATTTGCGAATTTGATGATTAGGCAGGGTATGAAACAGAATTATATCGACAAGCCGTTTGCACGTAAACAAACCATTGGCGTGAATGTTGGTGGTGTCTTTGTGGGTGGTGGTCATCCGATAGTCATCCAGTCGATGACCAATACGGATACGGCCGATATCAATGCCACTGTTGAACAGATAATATCCCTGGCCCGCGCCGGGTCGGAACTGGTCCGCCTTACGGTAGATCGTGATGAAGCAGCCAGAGCGGTTCCTGAAATCAGGGAAAAACTGGTTGCGCGCAATATCGATGTGCCACTGGTTGGTGATTTTCATTATATCGGACATAAATTGCTGGCAGATCATCCCGCCTGTGCCGAGGCGCTGGACAAATACCGGATTAATCCGGGCAATGTCGGTTTCAAGGCAAAAAAGGACAAACAGTTTTCAGCGATAATTGAAACGGCGCTCAAATACGACAAGCCGGTGCGTATCGGTGTAAACTGGGGTTCCCTGGATCAGGAATTACTGACCCATCTGATGGATGAAAACTCCAGCAACGGTTCCCCGATGAGTGCACCGCAAGTAATACGCGAAACTATCGTTCGCTCAGCCCTGTTGTCTGCGCAATATGCTGAAGCTATCGGCCTGGGGCGTGATAAAATCATATTGTCAGCCAAAGTTTCCAAAGTGCAGGACCTGATTGCGGTTTATACCGATCTTGCCGCCCGCAGCGATCATGCCCTGCATCTGGGACTGACCGAAGCAGGCATGGGGTCAAAGGGAATTGTCGCTTCATCGGCTGCCATGGGAATATTGTTGCAGCAGGGTATTGGAGACACCATCCGTATATCACTGACGCCGGAACCGGGCGGCGACAGAACCCGCGAGGTACTGGTTTCCCAGGAATTGCTGCAAACCATGGGGTTCAGGGCATTTGTTCCCACCGTTGCCGCCTGTCCGGGATGCGGGCGCACCACCTCTACCGTATTTCAGGAACTGGCGCAGAATATACAGGATCACCTGAGACAGATGATGCCTTTGTGGAAGGACAAATATCCCGGCGTTGAAGCGCTGAATGTGGCGGTGATGGGATGCATTGTTAACGGGCCGGGTGAATCCAGGCATGCAGATATCGGCATTTCCCTGCCGGGTACCGGCGAAACTCCGGCAGCTCCGGTATTCATTGACGGCAAAAAAGCCAAGACTTTGCGCGGAGAAGACATTGCCGGAGAGTTTTTCAAACTGGTCGAGGATTATGTGGAAAGCCGATACGGGTGAACTGACTGCTTTTTGCATTTTGATTTAGTTCCGAATTTTTCTCGCTCACGGCTATTCGGGCTTACGCCCGGCCTGGGCGAGGGTGGCGCACCGGCGCCGGTCGCTTTTCGCTCCTGATTGCATGATCATTTTGAAGGTGTTTTGCTATAATCAAATTTTCAGCCAATCGGGAAAATCAGCATTGTTGATAAAATTGGAAGAAAACAAGTATAATACTGTTGGGTTGAACTCAAATGAATTTGGGTCTGGTTACCTGAGAAATTCAATTTTGGTCTCATTGTTTCTTGATCAGGAAGTGATGCAGGAGCAATCTATGCCTCGAGGAATGAGTCATATCGAATTCGACAGCAACAAACAAAGAACATGTCCGTGCGCATCATACAGTGAGTCCATATGAAACAGAATGAATAGGTCTTTATGTTCCACGCAGTGGCACATAAGGAGATTCTGTTTCAACGCATCCCCCCAATCGATTTTACTCACGCTTTCATACAGAAGCGTGAGTAAAATCAGTTTGCGCTTGATATTCGAGCGGCGGTTCTGAGCCCATATTGATGGAAGGACGCTGAACCAATTATTATAATTACGACACTATATTATGCTCGCGAAATAGTCTTTTTACGACTATCAAGTCTTTGTTTCTATTCATTCACGAAATCCGCTGCAAAAGGATGGTGTGCTAGAATTGCAAGGCGCTTGATCATAAACAAGCGGCTGCACCTGTTCCAAGATTGGCAGCGACTGTAGCAGCAAAGAGACCAGCACCAGCAAGCAGAACATGCGAAGCTAAAAAGAAGCGAATGTTCGGATTACCACGATGCCTCATCAACCAATATCCTGAAACAATCAATAGCACGATGCCAACTAACCCTATCGGTGGCGCATAAACGAGTATTATAAACCAGCAATTGAACAACTGAAAAGACCCAGCTACTAAATAAGCATAGATTGCTGCAATTACCCATGCCAACCCATGTAAGTCCCAGATAATCAGACCCAACTTCGGGTGGTTCCGCGTTGCGACGGAAAACATGAAGAATACAAAAACTAACGCTAGAATCGCTAACAGCCAGACCGACATTTCTATTTCTCCGAGCTGTCTCGATATTCATTCATAATTTCAACTAAATCAGATATATTGACCCCATAATCATGAAGTAGGACAACATGAACTCCGGAAACCATTTTCAATAGGCTTTCGGCATTATCTGGATTGTTCAAATCACAACCAACCCGTTCCTTTTTCCCAAGAAATAGGCCTTTGCTAATTTCAATTCTGAAGAAACGACTGCACTGCTTCCATTTATAATTCATCACCCCGCGCCCCAGCTTCACTTTGAAACCATGTTTATCAATTTCGAGATAATTCCATTTTGGTAGCGCAGTTATAAAGACGCCTGATATGGCGAGTAAAAGAGTTAGGAAAATTGCACCAAAAATAACGATAGACAAAGGCTCGTTATAAGAAACTGACTGATAGGCAGCTAAGATGATTGGTGTGGCAATACAGAGCAAAAAAATTACCCAAAGCAAACGCCGCCAATTTATTTTTGAGAATCGTTGACGCATAAAAAATCCCTTCTTGATGCAGGAGAGAATAAGTGAAAATGCTTACAAAAGTTAAAACGGCAGATCGTCGCAAAACCATACTCTCTACGACAGAACATTAAGGTCTTAAAGGTTGAAGGTTTGTTATATTAGCGGGACACACACTACACGACACAGTTGCCAAGATGCCAGAGAATCAGATGAAATGGAGGATTCTGTCAACTACAACGGGATCATCCAATGTCCTCGAAACTCCCCGACACCCTGATTTTCACCTTAACCACTCATCTTGACCTGA
>JAAEMP010000053.1 GCA_024225445.1 Hyphomicrobiales bacterium
ACAGAAGATCTTATTCAGGTACCACCGCGGTAACCTCGATTTCCAGTCTTGCGGCTGGTTCAACCAATGCGCTGACTTCCACCATGCTCATGGTTGGAAACAGTCTTCCGAATATTTCGCGGTAGGTGGCTCCGACTTCGGCCAGACTGGCAAGATACTCCTGCTTGTCGACAACATACCAGGTCATGCGTACGATATGGGCCGGCTCAGCCCCGGCTGCTTCAAGGCAGGCCTTGATGTTCAGCAGAGCCTGGCGGGTCTGATCGGTGAAATCATCCGATGTAAATTCTTCCCTTTCATCCCAGCCGACCTGTCCGGCGACAAACACCATGCGCCCGGTTGCAGAAATGACATTTGAATAACCCCTGGGTCGCATCCAGCCTTCCGGATTGTGAGTTTTGTTCATGTTGAATACTCCGCGTTCTCAAACGTATTTTGTATCGGGTCTGGCTATTTATCGGTCCCAGTATCACGCAAGCGGAAGCGTTGTACTTTTCCGGTTTCGGTTTTTGGTAGCTCCTGGATGAATTTTATCGAACGCGGATATTTGTAAGGCGCAATATTGGCCTTGACAAAATCCTGAAGTTCCCGGACCAGTAGGTCATCTGGTTCAACGTCATCCCTGACAACGATATGTGCTTCAACAATCTGGCCGCGATTGTCATCCGGTTTGCCAATAACGCCACATTCAGCGACCTTGTTGTGAGACAACAACACCGCTTCGACTTCAGGGCCGGCAATATTGTAACCCGATGAAATGATCATATCGTCAGTTCTAGCGGCAAAATGAAATAAGCCATCCTCGTCTTGTGAAAATGCATCCCCGGTCAGGTTCCAGCCATCTTTCACATACTCAGCCTGGCGTTGGTCATTCAGGTAGCGACAGCCGGTTGGTCCGCGAACTGCCAGCAGTCCGACTTCGCCACGGGGCTTTTCCACACCATTTTCATCAACGATCTTCGCTTCGTAACCACTGACCGGCGTACCGGTGGAAGCCGGTCTGGAATCATCCAGCCGGTTTGAAATGAAGATGTGCAGGAATTCGGTTGCACCGATCCCATCGAGGATCGGAATGCCGGTTTTTGCCACCCATTGTTCAAATACCGGTGCTGGAAGCGTTTCACCCGCTGAGACTGCTACACGAAGTGAAGAAAGATCCGCACCTTCATCCATTGCCGCCATCATCGCCCGATAAGCGGTTGGTGCCGTGAAACTGATAGTTGCCCTGTATGTTTCAATAATATCAATCATGTTGGGTGGTGTGGCATTTTCCAGCAGCGTTGCTGCGGCGCCAAACCGGAGCGGGAATATCGCCAGTCCTCCAAGGCCAAAGGTAAAGGCCAGGGGTGGCGATCCAACAAAAATGTCCTCGGGCGTAACCTGCAAAACCTCGCGCGCATAACCATCGGCAATGATCAGCAGGTCACGGTGAAAGTGCATCGTCGCTTTTGGCTCGCCGGTGGTGCCCGATGTGAAACCAAGCAGAGCAACATCATCGCCACCGGTTCTGACGGAAGTAAACAATACTGATTTGTTGAGTGCGGCGCGGTCGAGTTCGGCATCGTGATTTGCAGTACCATCAAAGCCGACTACATTTTCCAGATATTTGCTCTGTTTGGCACAGGAGACGATTTCATCCATCATTCGCGTGTCGCACAATGCCAGCCTGATCTCGGCCTTGTCGACTATCTTGTCGAGTTCGGCTTTTCTGAGTAATGGCATGGTGTTGACAACCACCGCGCCGACTTTTGAAGCTGCCAGCCAGCACGCCACCATGGCCGGGTTATTGGCAGAACGGACGAGAATGCGATTACCCGGTTGAATTTTGTGATCTTCAACCAGAACACGGGCCAGCCGGTTGGTCCAGTCGGTCAATTCCTTATAAGTCCGCCGCCGGTCGTTTCCGATCAGTGCGGTGTGATCGCCAAAACCTTTATCAACCATCGCATCGGTTAGTTCATACCCGATGTTGATATGGATCGGGTAATCAAATTTTTCAGTCAGCAAGTCCGGCCAGCTGTCAAAAGGTGGCAGATTATCACGGGCAAATGTATCTGTGTGAGCGGTGGGTCCCAACATCATGATCCTCCGGTTAATGTCTGACGCGCAATGATCACTTTTTGTACATCAGAAGCGCCTTCATAAATCCGAAGCGCTCTGATTTCACGGTATAGACTTTCAATTATATGGCCTTTGCGCACACCGTCACCACCGTGTATCTGTACGGCTTTGTCGATAACTTCCTGGGCTGTGTCTGTGGCATGCAGTTTGGCCATGGCAGCTTCCCGGGTAATACGTTTGGCACCGTTGTCCTTGGTCCAAGCAGCCCGGTAAATCAGCAGGGCTGAGGCATCAATATCCAGAGCCATATCTGCGATATGACCCTGTACCATCTGCAGTTCGAACATTGGACCGCCAAACAACTGGCGTTCACTTGCCCGTTTGACGGTTTCATCCAGTGCCCGTCTGGCAAATCCCAGTGCGGCGGCACCCACACTTGACCTGAAGATATCAAGCACCGCCATTGCGATGGCAAATCCCTGGCCTCCATTGCCAATCTGCGCGGATAACGGCAGCTTCAGATCATTGAACCTGATTCGCGCCAAAGGGTGAGGGGCAATGGTTTCAAGCCGTTCGACAATCTCGATACCCGGATTGCCGGCCGGCACGACAAATGCCGATAATCCCTTTGCTCCAGGCCCTTCACCGGTTCTTGCAAAGACTACATAAATATCTGCAATACTACCGTTTGAAATCCATGTTTTCTCGCCATTTACAGTAAAACCATCGCCATCCCTGCGCGCCACAGTTTCAATATTGGCGACATCTGAACCGGATTTGGGTTCGCTCAGCGCAAAGGCCGACAAAGCGGTTCCCGAACGGGTTTTGTGCAACCACTGGCGCTGTGTCGCGCTGCCAAATAATGACAGGGCACCCGTTCCCAGACCCTGCATGGCAAAAGCGAAATCAGCCAGTCCGTCATGGCGTGCCAGAATTTCACGTATCAGGCACAGGCTGCGCACATCCAGCGTGCCCGGATCATCCGGATCAACGGCGCTGTATTTCAACCAGCCGCCATTTCCCAGTTTGCCGACAAGTTCGACACAGGCAGTATCCACATCACAGTGATCAACCGGCAGATTATCACTACACCACTGTTCCAGAGATTCGTACAAGATCCGGTGGTAATCCTCGAAAAACGGCCAGTTGAGGAAACTTGTATCTGCCATCAATTACCCTCAAATTCGGGCGTTTTCTTTGCTGCAAACGCTCTGTAGGCGCGTTTGAAATCTTCCGTTTGCATGCAAATGGCCTGGGCTTGCGCTTCAGCTTCAATCGCCTGTTCCAACCCCATTGACCACTCCTGATTGAGTTGGGTCTTGGTAATTCCATGAGCAAAACTTGGTCCGTTGGCTAGGTTCTGGGCAAATTTGATCGCCTCACTTTCCAACTCTTCAGCTGTCAAAATCTGGTTGTAAAATCCCCATGAATGACCTTCTTCGGAATTCATTACGCGACCGGAATAAAGCAACTCCGCGGCTCTCCCCTGACCTATGATACGCGGCAGCATGGCACAGGCACCCATATCGCAACCGGCAAGACCCACACGGGTGAACAAAAATGCCGTCTTTGCGCCAGGAGTCGCAAAACGAATGTCGGAGGCCATTGCGATAATCGCACCAGCGCCCACACAAATGCCGTCAATTGCACTGATAACAGGTTTCGAACATCCGATCATGGCCTTGACCAGATCACCGGTCATGCGGGTAAAGGCCAGCAGTTCTTTCATATCCATTTTGGTCAGCGGTGCAATGATATCATGGACATCTCCACCGGAACAAAAATTGCCTCCATTGGATGCAAATACCACTGCTCCAATGTCATTGTCATAAACCATATCCCGAAAAAGATCCCGCAATTCAGCGTAACTTTCAAATGTCAGCGGGTTCTTGCGTTCCGGTCTTGTCAGCGACAGGACGGCTACTTTGTCCTCAATGCGCAAATTGAAATGTTCTGGTTTGGTTTCTGCTATTTTATTCATGATTTTCCTGCCTGTCGTTTAGTATTGACGATAATCTGGTTTTAAGAACGTCTGCTTCGTCTGGCTCAATATGCTGTAACAAATCATTGATCCATGACTCGTGAAAGCCTGCCATCTTTTCGAAATGTTCAATGCCGTTTCCCGTCAGGCAGATAATCCAGGTACGGCGATCACCATCTCGCTGGGAACGTATGGCATAACCGTTTTTGACAAGTCGCTCGACTATGCCGGTAACATTGCCGTTGGAAACCATCAATACATGCGATAGTCTGGACATCATAAGGCCATCGGGATTGCGATATAAAGCTGCCATGACATCAAACCTTGGCAGGGTTTCATCAAATTCACGGCGCAGCCGGTTTCGAACTTCGGATTCAATTAACCGCGTTGTGCGCAGCAATTTTATCCACAATTTCAGTCGTGATTTGCTGGCAGGCGAATTTTGATCGCCATGTTGTCGAACGGCTACCATGTTTCTCCTCCGCATACAGAAATTGACTGTCCGGTGATTGAATCTGAACCCGGTCCCACTAGCCAGTTAACTGCTTCGGCAACTTCATCAGGCTGAATCATTTTGTTCATCGGATTATTGCCGGTCAGCGCCCGGCGAGCCTTGTTTTCATCGAAGCCGGTTCTTTCCATGATATTGGCGATGGTCGCGTCAACAATGGCAGTCTGGGTATATCCAGGGCAAACCGCATTGACAGTGATACCTTTGCCAGCCAGTTCAACGGCCAGGCTTCGGGTCAGGCCGATCACGCCGTGTTTGGCAGCACAATAGGCACTGATGTAGGAAGATCCTTTAAGACCGGCAGTTGAGGCAATCGTGATCATTCTTCCCCATTCAGCCTCAATCATATCTCCCGCCGCTTCTTTCAAGGTCAGGAATGTGCCGGTCAGGTTTACGTTGATCATCATGCTCCAGAGAGCCATATCAGTTTTGGCAATGGGCGCACTTTGCGCCGCACCGGCATTGGCCACAACAATCTTGACCGGCCCGGACAATTCGCGTGCACCTGCAAACATGTTTTCCACGCTTTGTGGATCGCTGATATCTGCGGTAACAAAATTGATCAGCGGATGGCGGGCGCTTTGTTCTTCCAGTGACTTGCGGCGACGTCCGCTGATGGTCACGCTAGCACCGGCTTGCGCCAGACGATGGGCTATCGCCGCACCAATCCCACTGCCGCCTCCGGTCACCAGTGCATGTTTTCCTGATAGCGTGTTCATCCATCTATACCCTTATGGTCGCCGTTTCCGTCCGCTCGGTCAGTCTTTGCATCTGTTCTGCACCGGGCAGATATGGAGAAGGCCAATTGACTTGTCTGTCTCCCAGTGTTGCTGCCGCATGCAGGGTCCAATAGGGATTTGCCAGATGCGGGCGAGCCAGGCAAACAAGATCTGCCCGCCCTGCCATCAATATGGAATTCACATGATCCGGCTCGTAAATGTTTCCCACTGCCATGGTAGCCATCTTTGATTCATTGCGAATTTTGTCGGAAAATGGTGTCTGGAACATCCGCCCGTAAACCGGATTGGCTTTGGTAGAGGTTTGGCCTGCCGAAACATCACAAATGTCAATTTCAACATCTTTCAGCATCCCGGCAATGCGCACCGCTTCATCAGGTGTCACACCTTCATCACCAACCCAGTCACTGGCAGATATGCGAACTGAAACAGGCTTGTCGCAAGGCCATGCCTCGCGCACTGCACAACATAGCTCAAGTGGGAAGCGCATTCGGTTTTCGAGACTTCCGCCATATTCATCATTTCTTTTGTTACTCAAAGGCGAAATGAATGACGAGATTAGATAACCATGAGCGAAATGCAGTTCGATCATATCAAATCTGGCCTGATTTGCCATAATTGTCGAAGCCACGAATTCAGAAATAGTATCATCCATATCTTCACGGTTCATTTCTTTTGGCGTCTGATTTTCAGGCGACCAGGCAACCGGTGAAGCGGCAATCAGTGGCCAGTTATCCTTTGCCAGGGGTGCACCTTCATCTTCCCAACCGAGCTGGGTTGACCCTTTGGGGCCTGAGTGACCAATCTGGCAGCATATTTTTGCCGATGTTTCACGGTGAACAAAATCTACAATTTTATACCAGCCAGCGAGATGGTCTGGTGAATAAAGCCCTGTACATCCAGGGGTAATGCGCCCTTGCTTGCTGACGCTGGTCATTTCTGTGCAAATTAGTCCGGCGCCGCCCTTGGCCCGCTCGCCATAATGAGTAAAATGCCAGTCGTCAGGTGTGCCATCTATAGCCTTGTACTGGGCCATCGGCGAGACGACCACACGATTGGCTAATTCCATTCCCCGCAGTTTATAAGGGGCAAACATCGGCGCGCGCACTGTACCTTTTGGAGCTCCGGCATTTTCCTGAAACCAGCCTTCGGCAGCTTCAAGCCAGCCTTTATCCCGCAATCTCAGGTTTTCATGAGAGATTCGCTGGGATCTGGTCAACAGAGAATAATTGAACTGGACCGGATCCAGGTCCAGATATCGTTCGATGTCTTCAAACCATTCAAGCGAGTTACGCGCCGCAGATTGCAGTCGTAAAACTTCAAGCCGGCGCTCTTCCTGATAACGTTCAAATGCATCATGCTGATTTTTTTCGCTGTGCAGGAGTTCTGCAAGAGATATGGCGCTGTCGAAAGCCAGCCTTGAACCGGATCCGATGGAAAAATGCCCGGTTGCTGCTGCGTCCCCCATCAGGACAATATTGTTGTGATACCACTTGCGGCAATTTACGCGTGGAAAATTGATCCAGGCGGACCCACGTATATGACCGGAATTTGTCATCAGATCATTACCATCAAGATGGCTGGCAAAAATATCGGCACAGGTTTTAGCCGAATCCTCCTGGCTCATGTTTTCAAAGCCAAAGCTGTCATAGGTCGACTCGGAGCACTCGACTATGAAGGTAGCGGTGTCATGGTCAAACTGATAGGCATGGGCCCAGATCCAGCCATGCTCGGTTTCCTTGAAAATAAAGGTGAACGCATCATCAAATTTCTGGCGGGTTCCTAGCCATACAAATTTGCATTTGCGCATGTCGATATCCGGCTGGAAGTGGTGCTCGAACTCCTTGCGAACTTTTGAATTCAGGCCATCGCAGCCGATAACCAGATCATAGTCTTGAGCATATTCACTGGCGCTGCGCGCTTCTGTTTCAAATTGTAATTCGACACCGAGTTCACGGGCGCGTTCCTGCAAAATGATTAATAGCATTTTTCGTCCGACACCGGAAAATCCATGGCCTGATGAGGTGGTTTTTTGCCCGCGATAATGGATCGCAATATCATCCCAATAGACAAAACTGGATTTGATTTTTTCAGCGCTGACGGGGTCATTCTCAACCAGGTTGTCCATCGCTTCATCGGATAAAACCACCCCCCATCCAAATGTGTCATCGGGTCGGTTTCGTTCAATCACCAGGATTTCATGCGCCGGGTCTTTCAGCTTCATGCTGATAGCAAAATAAAGTCCAGCCGGACCACCACCAAGACAGACAACTTTCATTGATAATACCTTTTGAATAGCGACAAAAAAAACACTGGCAATATTAATATGATGGCATAATTCCGACAAAATTTCAAACATAAATATTTTAAAGTTAAAATATCTAGATACTAAAACCAGGTGCAGAAAATTGAAAAGCCTGGATTTCTCTGTTCTGCAATTCCTGCAAGTCAGAATAAACCAGAAATGTCCTGGCAATTGCGACATTCAAGACTTATTGACTTTTGTTATTGTTGTTTGTTTGCGGCTGTTCTATACGGTAGCCTTTCTGACATGGCTGACGGTGTATTTAGGGTACTTTTATGGATAGTCCAAATTTGGCAGGTGCAAATGGTAACCGTCAAGAACGTGAGACAATTGTTGTGCGTTTTGCCGGTGATTCCGGTGACGGCATTCAAATTGTTGGCGGTCAGTTAGGCTTGGCAAGCGCTTTGGGAGGCAATGACCTGGCAACGTTTCCCGATTATCCCTCTGAAGTACGCGCTCCGGCAGGTTCAACATTTGGTGTCTCAGCCTATCAAATTCATTTCGGGGGCAGGCCAATCAAGACGGTCGGCGATGAACCCGACATGCTGGTTGCACTTAATCCGGCCGCCTTGAAAACCAACCTGCCATTGCTGCGCAAGGGCGGCATTGTTCTGGTTGATGTTGGCTCCTTCACCAAACGTAATCTGCAAAAGGCTGGCTATGAAACCTCTCCGCTTGAGGATGAAAACCTCAAGGACTATCAGGTGTTCAGTCCTGATATATCCAAGCTTACTCTAGAAAGCGTGGCAGCTATTGATCTTTCAAAGAAAGAATCATTGCGAAGTAAGAATTTCTGGGCTCTTGGTATGGTATTCTGGATGTTTGACCGCTCACTGGAACATACCTGCGACTGGCTCAAGGCGAAATTTGTCAAAACTCCGCTGCTGGCTGATGGCAATATCGCAGCTCTGAAGGCCGGTCACGCTTTTGGGGAAACGATAGAGGCTTCGGGCGATATGGCTGGCTATGTCGTGCCTCCAATTGGCATGGAGCCTGGCGTTTATCGTTCAGCAACCGGATCAGAAACAATTGCCTGGGGGTTGGCGGCAGCGGCTGAACTGGCCGAACGGCAATTGGTGTTTGCTTCCTATCCAATAACACCGGCTAGTCCGATATTGCACCAACTGGCAAAACTGAAGGACCTGGGTGTTGTTACATTTCAGGCTGAAGACGAGATTGCCGCCATGGGCGCGGCAATTGGGGCAGCATGGGCCGGTGCATTTGGCGCTACCGCCAGTTCCGGGCCTGGCATTACCTTGAAGCAAGAGGCTATCGCACTTGCTGTATCTGCTGAACTGCCTGTCGTAGTGGTTAACGCTCAACGTGCCGGACCATCCACCGGCCTGCCAACCAAAACCGAGCAGTCCGATCTTTACCAGGCGGTCTTTGGGCGTCATGGCGATGCTCCCATTCCAGTATTGGCCGCGTGTTCGCCACAGGACTGTTTTGATTGTGCGATTGATGCAGCCCGTATAGCACTGACCTACATGACACCGGTGATCTTGCTAACAGATGGCTTTATCACCAATGCTTCCGGTCCATGGCAAGTACCGGATATGGATACCCTGCCCAGAATCGATGTGAGAAACCATACAATAACCGAAGGGTTCCACGCAATGCAACGCAATCCGGATACCCTTGCCAGAGTTTGGCCGGTTCCCGGAACCCCCGGTCTTGAACATCGCATCGGCGGTGTTGAGAAAGACTCTGAAACCGGGCATATTTCCTATGACCCGAATAACCATCAGAAGATGACAGATATCCGGTCGCAAAAAATAGACGTTATCAGCCAGCGTTTGACGCCGCTTGAAATTGACCTTGGTGAGGAAGGCGCGGATGTGGCTGTCGTTACCTGGGGTTCTACCTACGGGCCCGCATCACGCGCAGTTACCGAAATGCAGACCGAGGGACATAGTGTTGCCCATGTGCACTTGCGTTACCTATACCCGTTTGCGCCTAATCAGCACCAGTTGATGAGCACATTCAAGCGCATTCTTGTTCCGGAAATGAACACCGGGCAGCTTATCACATTGATGCGTAACCAGTTGTGTCCACCGGCGACCGGACTTTCAAAGGTCACCGGACGTCCATTCCTTGTCCGCGAGATCCGAGCTGCAATTCTTGCCGAACTGGAGGCCGTCAAATGAATTCAGATATTGACAGCACAAAACTGACAATCGCCGACTTCACCACGGATCAGGAGGTTCGCTGGTGCCCGGGCTGCGGAGATTACTCAATATTGAAAGCCGTGCGTAAAACCATGGCTGAGGCTGGCGTGTTGCGTGAAAACACGGTGGTAGTATCGGGCATCGGTTGTGCGGCACGTTTTCCCTATTATGTCGATTGTTACGGTTTCCACACAATACACGGGCGCGCGCCAACTATAGCCACCGGAGCATTGTTGGCCAATCCGGATCTCGACGTCTGGATTGCAACCGGTGATGGCGATGCACTTTCCATTGGCGGCAATCACATGGTGCACATATTGCGCCGCAATGTGAACTGTAAAATCATTCTGTTTAACAATGAGATATACGGACTGACCAAGGGTCAGTATTCGCCAACCTCGCGGCAAAATACGATCTCTCCCTCTTCTCCCGTTGGCAGCCTTGATTCACCACTTAATGCGGCTCATTTGGCACTTGGCAGCGGTGCGCGATTTGTTGCGCGGGCAGTCGACATCCAACAGGCACAACTGGCCTCGATCCTGAAAGCTGCCCACGAGCACAAAGGCGCGTCATTTGTTGAAGTGTTTCAAAACTGTCACGTGTTCAATGATAATGTTTTTGCTGATTTTACCGCCAGGGACAAGGTGGCGGACAATCAGATTCAGATTGAAAATGGCGAAAAGCTGCTCTATGGCGGGGAAAAGGAAAAGGGCTTGCGATTTGATCCAGATACGCTGGAGCTTGTGGCGTGTGCGGCCGATGAGGGCGTGCTCAGGCATAATTCGTCAAGCCGCACTCTGGCGATGGCATTGGCGGATATGGATGCGGATCGACCGGTTGCCACAGGCGTCCTCTACAACGACCCTGCGCCGGTTTATCAGAATGCTGTCCACGAGCAGATCGCCATGGCTAAAAGGCGCAGGAAATCCCGTACCATTCAGGATGTAATGAACGAGGGCTACACCTGGAAAGTCTAGTGCACAGACCCATAACAGGCTCGAAATCGCATCAAAACTGCAAAAACATGCAAAGAAAAGTGCGCCCGATGAGTTTGTTGCCTGCTGATGGTATTTTCATCCACCAACACCGCTAATTGTGTTGCGAGCGCTTGACGGCAGCCGGTTTGAATCTGGTGTCAAAGCGGTCAGGGCAGCCTTGCCAGATTGATCGGTGTTGAAATCCCGCACAGCATCAATCTATAAGATAATACAGCAAATCTCATCAAACAAACGGACAAGCAAATGGACGAAAAACTATTTGAAAAAGGACTGGCCAAACGCAAGCAAACTCTGGGCGCTGAATATGTGGAAAAAAATCTGGCTGCGGCCGATGACTTTTCAATGCCTTTTCAGGAGGCGATGACCGCCTGGTGCTGGGGGTTTGGCTGGGGAGATGAGACGATAGATGCGAAAACCCGATCAATGATGAACCTCTCGATGATCGGCGCTTTGGGTAAAATGACCGAATGGGAAATTCACTGTCGCGGTGCAATTTCCAACGGTGTGTCAAAAAATGAAATCCGGGCCATTATTCATGTTATCGGAATATATTGCGGAGTACCCCAGGGCCTTGAATGCTTTCGCGTTGCCAAAAAAATACTGCAGGAAGAGAAGGGAGAGCAGGTTTGATGATTTGATCAGGGTCAAAACCATAAATCAAAAAATTTGCTGATTGATCGAGACAACGCAGTGGATTTATTGCCGGAATTCACACTTGTAATACTGTGAAGCAAATACAACATATTTACCAAACGGCTACAGATCAGAATTCTGTAGCAATTAGTAGTATGTGTTCGGGAAGATATCTAGATGGCTGACAATGTTCTGGTTTCCAGTATTAATGAATGGCTTGTTGATCAGGCATTGTGCGAACCGGACATTGTCTCAATGTTTGAGGGTCTTTGCCATCGCCTCTATGGGATCGGTATTCCAGTATCTCGTGCACGCCTGACATGGCCGACGCTTCATCCTCTTTTCCAGGCGGAGACAATTTTGTGGAATCGCGGTGGTGGAACGAGATTTGAACAATTTGTCCATCAAGAAACCATGAGTGACGCCTGGCTGCAGAGTCCGATGAAACATATGATGGAGCATGATTTAACGGTCTTGCGCCGCCGTCTCGATGGTCCAGACATGCTATTGGATTTTCCCATTCTTGAGGAAGTGCTGGAAATGGGTTTCACAGATTATCTGGTGGTCACAACGGATTTTGCCGGAAAGGCAGGAAGTGGCCATCACAAGAGGCGCGGCATCATCGTAACCTGGTGCGCTGACCGGCCAGGGGGCTTTACCAACAATGAAATTGAATCTCTGCAGAAGATCCAGCGCCGGTTTGCGGTGGCCTGTAAAACGGTGGTTCAGGCCCGTATTTCCAACAATATTGTAGAAACCTATCTTGGCAAACAGGCGGGCAAGCGGGTAATGAGCGGCGAAATCAGGCGTGGTGATGGGAGTAAAACCAATGCCATTGTCTGGTACAGTGATCTGAGAAACTCCACCGCGATGGCGGATACCATGCCTGGAGATGAATATCTGAATCTGTTGAATAACTATTTTGAATGTACCGCTGGTCCGGTGATCGAAGCGGGCGGAGAAGTTCTCGATTTCATCGGAGATGGTGTGTTGGCTATTTTTCCTTTTGATGACGGGAAGGAAAAGGAAAATGCAATCAGGGCTGCAACGAGCGCATTGAAGGCATCAATTGTCGCGCAGGAAAAATGCAATGAGGCGCGAAAGAAAGCTGGACTTGTGGCTTTCAAATTCGGCATCGGACTTAATGCGGGCTCCTTGATGTTTGGCAATATCGGCGTTCCCCAAAGGTTGGCATTTTCGGTTATCGGCCCAACTGTAAACGAAGTCGCGCGCATTGAGTCACTGACGAAAGTTATCGGAAAAAACGTTCTGGTAACCAGGGAAGTAGCGACGTTGGACAAATCCGCCTGGGTATCTTTGGGTGAGCATACTCTTTCAGGAGTAAGTCAGAAGGTGGAACTTTTCACTCTCGCCGCAGATGAAAAACATGACAGCCCAGGGGTACTGAGATCTATCAACCAGATTCTGCCCAAAGAAAAATCAACCCGGATTAATTAGGCTGTTACTATATCCCGAATTTGCGAAACTAACCCAACCCTTCTCATTGCAGGGAAACGGATTGGGGCTCCTGATCGCAATATTCAGAAAATACCCTGCAAAATCGGTTGAACAAAGTTCCATTGTGTTTCCGTAAGTGCATATCGCATGATCCGTCACTTCTTCAAGCAGCTTGAATCACACCCGCCAGGCAAACTTGATTGACCATAGAAATGGCAAGTATTACCCAAAGAACAGACGTGCCATGATTACTTCAGCATGGCAGCAGCTGTCGAGTAGCCCGAAGGAAGTTTCACCCTCAGGCCTCCTAAAACCGTACGTGAACCTCTCAGTTCATACGGCTCCCGATGTTCGATCGTTTCCATAGCACAGCTGCCGGTGGACAAAGAGCATTGGATTTGCGCGGCGAAGTCGGCCAAACCAATCTCTTGTACCTTTGGTCTTGCGACGCAGCCGCATAAACTTGCGGCGCGCCCAGCGAATGAAATAGAGATCTGAAGCGCAGTCAGCTGCATCGAGCCCTGAGCCGAACTGGTCAATGCTCCAGGATGCTTGTTGATTTCCGCGAAAGCAGACATTCATGAAATGCCAATGGCGAAATATAGGCCAGTTAAGCCAACATCCGTGTATGCCTAGACCCTTTCATGGTCACGTATTCTCAAAAAACAAGACCATTATAGAATCCAGGGGCCCTACAAAGCGATTTCGAAGCAAAGCAGAATCGTTGACGGGGTTGTTGAATAAGCAACGCGTTTGAGCAAATGATTAATCCAATTTTTACCAGTAGGTGTTAATAATAGGCATCGACGATAAGGGAACGGCATCCCTCTGCATGATGCACTATCGCAATGGCGGTCCGCCCGCATGTCCCCAATTTCGAATAGCTGTCGAATCTTCAATGTTTCCCATCCCACCGTTGCGTGTTGGGATCGTGTGGCGCATTTAGCGGGAAGGTAGTAAAATGGATTCTTATTTAAAGATAATGACAGAACCGCACCAAGTGGAAATTAGACAGTTAGGAAATTATAGCAAACAATTTCTTATTGATAACGAATATCTCGTCAAGGCAATTGAAAAGATGTTGCTCCCCTTCAAATTTCATGTGTCGTCAACACACGATAGTATTCAGGTCGGTGGTGACGAAATTGCCGTGATGCTCGTGACCAAATTATTCGATCAAATTAGTGGTGCACCGGATGAACATAAATCGCCGGAAATTCTTCAAACGGATACGATCATCTCCGGTGTTGTTGAGCACGCGCTAAAGCATGACTTATCGTTTCGCTTTGAGGGCCTGCCGCATCCCTTGCAACCCAAATCATTGAGCCAGGTCGCATTTATGCACAAGCTCTTGTCAAAAAGCAAAAAATTGATCTTCGGAATTGGTCCCACTGGAACCGGGAAAACACATCTTGCAATTACGGCGGCATTAAATCAGCTGGCCAAGGGCAAAGTTAAACGTATCGTCATCACCCGACCTCACATTGTTATGGAAGGTGAAATTGTTACGCCAGCGACACGAGCGGAAATGGAGCGCGATGATCAGTTTGAGTATCTTGAGGATGTATTCGCTGACCTGATAGGGCACCTCAAATTCAGCAATCTTATTGAGCAGCGAAAACTGGAGCTGATGCCACTCGGACATATGCGTGGCAGAACATTCAATGACTCGTTCATTATTATTGACGAAGCACAGAACATGACAATCCGAAAAACGCGAATGGCTGTCACCCGTATCGGCCGGAGTTCCCGCATGGTGGTGACAGGCGATCCTACCCACGTTGATCTGCGTAGTGGTGAGCCGTCCGGGTTGAACCATATTCTGGAATTGGTTCGGGGCTCTGACTTTGCGACGATTCACCATTTTGAAAAAACGCAGATCATTCGCACAAGGATAGCCGCTCAATTGGAACAACTATACACGCTCCAGGATAACGACAAAGTTGCTTTCGCCGCCTGAATGAATAACTTTTCAACCACGGATAATACCAACGAGGTTGAAGCCTTTATTCCTCATGGCAATAATTAATACTGCTACAACTGGAAAGGAATAGAAATGAACGCTTTGAAATCCACTCAAGAAGCAGCCACTGCAATGAGTTTGGGAACTAACCAAAAAACTCCGTTTATTTACGCAGAAGAATGTGGGCTGGTTTTATTGTTCAATCGCCGGAATGGACGGAAATTCTATATAGACAGGGAAAACTGGGAGGATTTGACACTTAGTTTAAGTAGCGGTTGGAGTCCTGGCAAGTCATAGATTGCCTGCCGTTGACGCCTATGGAATAGCATGAAACATCTGCTTGACGGAGTGATTTCGACAAAAAGTTCTGACAGTGACAACGCATGATTGACCGCTATCGGATATCGCAACCCGTAATCCAAATTACAGCAATTTCCGCAAATCGACATCTTCTGCTGTCGTTAAAGGATGTTCAGAACGGGGAGTTTTTGACCCTTAGCGGTCATAGTTTCGTCCTCGTCGCTATGTTTCCGCCTACTCTATATCTAAATTCAGCGTCGATTTACATATGAATCCAAGTACGGACGCCCACTGAGTTCAGGCATCTGTTCACTAAGCATTATTCCTTCCTGCATGAGTTGGTTAGCAACCTCACGATCGTTTCTTGCGCCAATTATTACCGGAAAGAACGGATTATTTGGTCGTCGATTTCCAACAAAAGCCATTAACTCTGGCTTGATTCCATTAATTTTTGCGGCAATCTGTTGAGCGTATTGCTCATCTCTTGTTGATAAAACAATCACCCAGAATTTGCCATCCTCAGTACTTGCACCCGGATCGGTGCCAAAGTACCTCTTGATATTGTTTGCAAATCCAACCCTGACTAATTCCAAATTACTGCCTTCGTGACCAGCGGCTTCAGCAGAGGTTACAATAGGATTGAATATGGACGCCTTATTTGTTGGGGCTAACTTTTGTCCACCCACATTTGTTTCGGCAGACATATTAGAAATTAGCGCGGGAGCACTGACTGCTAACATAAATAATTTCATTCTGTTTGTCTCTTTTGACAAATAGCACATTCCCGCTGCAAGAAAAACTAAACACGCCCCGGTAGCGATATACACATCCGTCAATTCGGACAACGGAGTTCCCTGATCTCTGGCCAAATACTTGGTCGCAATTGGGGCGATGCCAGCGAAAAAAGCTATCAGCAATTTGTCAAGCGTTCTTAAGTGTTCTGGCGTGTCGCTTTTTTCGGGCTGATGGTTTGTTGTCATCAATCAACTCCTCCCAGAAAAAATGTTAAACTAAAAATCCCTTAACAACTTTGTTATTCAAGCGAATTCTTATGGAATATTTAACTATACAGTAGAAATTACTACTTGGCCAGAGTTGCGATTCTATCGCTTGCTAGCCCGAATAATTCACCAACTGCGTAGTTAAGACAATGATCTCGCGATGATATCTCAGCGTAAATTTACTGACGCAGATTATCTTTTCTGAATCAATGGTTTATACAGAAAAATTTCGACCGGGAGCCTTGTCTTCAAAAATTGGATGCCACGTTTGGAAAAATAGCTCGGGTACAAAGTGTACCCCTCGGCAAAACTTATATCTTGACCGCAACAGGTTGATTTCGCTGCGAAAATCGGATTGCATCGTGTTTGTTCGTAAATTTTTCAGGCTAGCTCCTCAATTTTCAACAAACAAACTGAATTTAGAGATCGCGAAATCAACGTTGCTTAACAACTCGCTTGAAAGTTCCTCGATGGACGCCTCGAGTCCGAAGAAGATATTCATCACTCGGATGGAACGGCGGCCTGGTCGGGAAAGCTGAAATGACCCAAAAGCGTAAATAAAATTTCGTGGTGACAGGTGAATTTTGTGAGTTCACGCCCTAAATCCCTTCATGGTTACATTTGACCGTGAAGGGACTCAGAGCGTAAAATCAATCTTTCTGTCGCGGCCTTCAATAGTAACCACCGGCTTTGAACGGTCGGTTTTTGATATCACCTGTCCGCGCCGGATGACATAAAGACGCGCCGGGCGCAGTCTGATCGCGTCAAAAGGAGTGTTGCAATCAAGCACGATGAAATCGGCATTGCTACCCGGCGTAACCCCATAATCATCCAGTTGCATTATTCTGGCGGCATTACAGGTTACCGCATCAAAACAGTTTTGAATTTGCGCCACCCCGGTCATCTGACCCACATGTAATCCCATATGGGCAACATCCAGCATGTCGTGGGAACCAAACGAATACCAGGGATCCATCACACAATCATGCCCGAAAGCCACGTTGATATTGTTCTCCATCAACTCCTTTACCCGGGTCATGCCGCGGCGCTTTGGATAAGTATCATGGCGGCCCTGCAGGGTAATATTGATAAGCGGGTTGGCGACAACCTGCATGTCGGCTTCTGCCATCAAGGCCATCAGTTTTGATACATAGTAATTATCCATAGAATGCATCGACGTCAGATGGGATCCGGCCACCCGGCCTTCCATTCCCAATCGGGTTGTTTGGGCGCATAGAGTCTCAATGTGACGCGACAATGGATCATCGCTTTCATCACAATGCATATCCACCAGCAAACCTTTGTCCGCAGCAAGCTGGCATAATTGACGCACGGATGTTGCTCCCTCATCCATATTGCGTTCAAAATGCGGAATACCACCAACCACATCGACCCCCATTTCCAGTGCCCGCGACAGATTTTGCTTTGCCCCTGGTGAACGCAAATATCCATTCTGGGGAAAAGCCACCAGTTGAATATCCATATAGGGTTTCATTTTTTCGCGTACATCAAGCAAAGCCTCGGCAGCCAGCAGGTTTTCGTCTGTTACATCAACATGAGAGCGCAAACCCAGCACCCCGCGGGCGATTGACCATTGACAGAATTCCATCGCCCGGGCGTGGAAATCTTCAACCTTCTGGGTTGGATTGAGTTCACCCCACAGAGCGATGCCTTCCAGCAAGGTGCCGGACTGATTGATGCGCGGCTGGCCATAGGAAAGCGTCGCATCAAGGTGGAAATGGCTGTCAATGAATGGCGGTGTAACAAAGCAGCCATGGGCATCGATAATATTGCTGCATTCGCCAGTCACCTGTTTTTCTATTGTCAGTATCTTGCCATCTTTGATGGCAATATCCTGTTCGCAGTCATGGTTTTGTAGTTTGGCATTTTTTACAATCAGATCGAGCATGGGTTTTCTGCCTTTACAATTCTGACATAATTACATTACCGGTTCATATTCTGTCACCACGCCTGAATGGTACCAGCAAAGCCTGCGGGTAACGCATGCGTTTGGAAATTATTATCATCGCGCCGATCGACAACAGATAGGGCAACATGAGAAAGAACTGGTAGGGAATATCACCACCGGCCAGTTGCTGGGCGCGAACCTGAAAAGCATCCAGACCGGCAAATAGCAATGCGCCAAACAGGGCCCTTCCCGGTTTCCAGGAGGCAAATATCACCAGGGCAATGCAAATCCAGCCCCGTCCATTGATCATGCCAAAAAAGAACGCGTCAAAGGCGGAAATCGTCAGATATGCACCGCCAACGGACATGATGGCGCTGCCAACCACCACTGCTCCGGTTCTGATCATTAATACATTTATACCCTGGGCTTCCAGCGCCACTGGATTTTCACCTGCCATGCGCGTGGCCAGGCCAATCGGCGTTCGATAAAGCATATAAATGGCAATCGGTATCAATGCCAGGGCAAGATAGGTCATCGGCGTGTGGGAGAAAAAAGCCTCACCCAGGAATGGCAAGTCTGACAGGATCGGAATATCAACCGGCTGAAACGGAGTGATTTTTGGCGGCGTTGTCGAATTGGGCAAGAACATACGGAAAAGAAAATAGCTGAGAGACGATGCCAGAAGGGTGATTCCGATACCTGATACATGTTGCGACAATCCCAGGTGAACCGTGAATATCGCATGTAACAGGCCGAATATTGCTCCAACCATGGCGGCAAACAGTACCGCGCCCCAAAGGCTGCCATCCTGGTAAACCCACATCCATCCGGCCATCGCACCCATGGTCATGATGCCTTCAATGCCAAGATTCAAAACCCCGGCGCGTTCGCAGACAAGTTCTCCGATTGTGCCAAATATCAAAGGAGCGGCAATTCGCAGGGTGGCAGCCCAGAATCCGGCAGAGACAAATAACTCAATCCAGTCCATTATCGCCACCTCACCTTGAATTGTACAAACAGCAGCGACACCAGCACGCTCAACACACTCAGCGCCACCAGCACATCAGCGATATAGGTCGGGATATTGACCGCTCGACTCATTGAATCCGCACCCACATATATGCCTGCAAGAAATATCGCTGATATCACAACGCCCAACGGGTTCAGGTTGGCGAGCATTGCAACAGCAATGCCTGAATAACCAAAACCTGGCGAAAGATCGAGGGTCAGATAGCCCTTGGTTCCGGCTGTTTCGGCAATGCCGGCCATGCCTGCCAGTCCGCCCGACAACATGGCGACGATGAACACCGTCCTGTTAATGCTGATTCCGCTGAATCTCGCGCCATTTGGATTTGCGCCGACAGCTCGTATTTCATAGCCCCAGATCGTGTACCGCAAAAATGCCCAGACAAATAATGAAGCCCCAAGGGCGACTATAAAACCAATATGCAGGCGGGTACGCTGCATCAGCTCAGGCAGCACCCCTTCGTCAATAATGGCGGCGGCTTGTGGCCAACCCAGCGACATCGGGTCTTTCAGAGGCCCCTCAAGCAGATAGTTGACAAATAACAGAATAACAAAATTCAGCAGCAGTGTGGTCACCACTTCATCAACTTTCAAAGTGGTTTTTAGAAAAACCGGGCCAAGTAAAGCCAGGCCACCCGCTATTGCACCGGCAATAAACAAAAACGGAACCATCAACAATGGCGGCAGGGTTATTGCACCGGTGCCCAATATGGTTGCTGCAAGAGCGCCAAAATAGAGTTGGCCTTCAGCCCCGATATTCCAGAATTTCGCCCGAAATGCCACAGCTGCCGCAAGACCGGTGAAAATCAGTGGTGTTGCCCGGTTTAAAGTTTCGGAAAGGGCAAATCGCGATCCGAATGCTCCTTTAAACAGGTGTCCATAGGATTCCAGTATAGCTTCACCTGTCCAGGCAATCAGAAATGCACACAAAACAAATGCTACTAATATTGCGGTGATCGGGGCAAATACCACACGCCAGGGGGAGATATTTTCACGGGGTTCAATCTGCATCTATGCCACCGCTTTCATATCGCCGCCCATCATGGCACCAATTTGTTGTATATTGGTCTTGCGTACCTCCAGTAGCTGGCTGATGCGCCCGTGATAAATAACGCAAACCCGGTCAGCGATCGAGAATATTTCATCCAGATCTTCAGAGATCAGTAATATACCGGCACCTTTTGTTCGTGCCGCCAGCAATTGTTCATGAACAAAAGCAATTGCTCCTTCATCAAGTCCGCGTACTGGCTGGTTGGCCAGAACGAAATTCGGGTCAGCCGTCAAGGTGCGAGCCAGGATTAGTTTTTGCATATTGCCGCCCGACAATAGCCGGGCCGGGGTTTCCATGGAACTGCATCTGATATCGAACTGTTTGATCAGTTCTGCCGCTTTTTTCCGGTTTGCATCAAAATCAATGAATTTGCCAAATTTCCAGTAAGGGTCCTGGCGCAGGTTTTCTGAAACAAGATTTTCCCAAACACTCATTTCACCCACGGTTCCAGTATGGTGACGGTCTTCAGGGATACGGCCAAATCCCATCCGCAGGAATTCACTGGCATTGGCCCGGCTGACAATTTCGCCTTTGTAGCGAAATTCTCCCTTGTCCCAGGATCGCAGACCACTCAGAAGCTCTGCCAGTTCGCGTTGGCCATTGCCAGCCACCCCGGCTATGGCAACAATCTCGTTTTGCCGGATTTCCAATGAAATATCATTCAGCAAATCAGCCGCCTTGCCAGCTCCGGTAACGGTAATGTTTTTCAGCTCGACAATACTTGCTCCAGGTTCAAGTTTTTCAGCTTTTGGCCTGGTGACTTTACGTCCGACCATCATTTCGGCCAAAATTGCCTTATCCGCATCTTTTGTTGCGATCTCACCAACCATCGCCCCGTGACGCAAAACGCTAACCCGATCCGAAATCTCCAGAACTTCATGCAACTTGTGGGAGATGAATATGATCGACATCCCGGAAGTCACCATCATTTTCAAATTTTCCAGCAATTGCCCGGTTTCCGCCGGTGTCAGTACTGCCGTCGGCTCATCAAGAATGAGTATTTTCGCACCACGATAAAGTACCTTGAGAATTTCAACCCTCTGGCGTTCCCCCACGGATAATTCAGATATGCCGGCGTCCGGATTGACCTGAAGACTGTATTCCTTCGACAGGTTTTCCAGTTTTCGGCGCGAACGGCCGACGGTGGATTTCAACGACCACAGACTTTCGGTTCCCAACATGATATTTTCAAGAACACTCATGTTTTCAGCCAGGGTAAAGTGCTGATGCACCATGCCCAACCCGGCTTTGATGGCCGCATCGGTTGAACCAGGTACCAGCCTCTCCCCATCAATTTCAATATTGCCCTCATCGGCCACATAATGACCGAACAGAATATTCATCAGTGTAGTCTTGCCGGCACCGTTTTCCCCGAGCAATGCCACGACTTCACCCTCATCGACCCGCAATGAGATGTCATCATTGGCGGTTAACGAACCAAAGCGCTTGGTGATATTACTGATTTTGAGGTTTGCCAAAAAAACAATACCCGAAGAAAAACGGCGGCTGGATCAAATATCCTGCCGCCTTTTTCAGTTAAAATGTGGATTTGGGTTCGTTGTCATTGATTTCGACACTCATTTTGCCTGCCATGATGTCAGCCTGGACTTTCTCCACTTTGGCTTTGATATCGGCTGATATCTTGCCTTCAAACTCATAGTAGGGCGCGAGTGTGGCGCCACCCTTTGCCATCATCGTCCATTCTTTATAATCGGTTGCCTGAAATTTTCCCGCAGCAACTTCGGAAATGGCATTGTTGATGGCTGATTCCATGTGCCAGAGAGCAGAAGTAACGACAACATTCTCGCCATTTTCTTCCTTATTCATGTCATTCACATTGCCAAATGCCAAAATACCTTTTTCCCGTGCGGCATCCACTACGCCTGCGCGTTCTGCATAAAGTATATCAACGCCGGTTTCCACCTGGGCAAATGCAGCCTCTTTTGCTTTTGGTGGATCATACCAGGAGCCAATGAAATTCACTTTGAATTGTACATCGGGATTGGTCGAGCGCGCACCATTCATGAAGGCATGAAAAAGCCGGTTGACTTCGCCAATCGGGTAACCGCCAACCATACCGATTTTGTTTGATTTGGTCATCGAGCCGGCAATCATTCCCATCAGGAAGCAGGGCTCATGAATATAATTGTCAAACACTGCAAAATTACTGCCATGAGGTTTGAAGGGGTCGCCCATCAGAAACGCTACTTTGGGGTAATCGTCAGCCACCTTGCGCGCTTCCTTGGAAATTCCAAAGGCTTCTCCAACAATCAATTGAACTCCTGATTCTGCGTATTCGCGCAACACCCTGACATAATCGGTATTGGCAACTTTTTCAGAGAATTTGTAGTCGATAGTTCCGGCTTTTGCAGCGGCATCGAGAGCGAGATGCAGACGTGCATCCCATTTTTGCTGAATTGGCTGGGTATATATACCTGCGACCTTAACCGGTGCGGCAAATGCAGTCGCCGGCAATAGCGCAGATGCGGCCAAGGCCGACCCTATCTGAACAAAGTGACGGCGGCTAATTTCATGGCTATTTTTCATTCGAAATCCTCCCGATCAGACTGAGCCTGAATTTGTTATGATATAAATCGCGCACATGTTTGCACTCCCGATGCAAACAATCAATGCAATTCGGGTATAGAAAAATTTTATCAAATGATCAAATTTTTAATCAATATGATTCGATATTGACATTCAGCAGGTCAATTGCAGCACCCGGTGCAGTTGTTGCTGCACCAATCAGCTGCAGTATCAGAACCGGCGATGCCGGAGCGATACTTGCACTAATCGTGCCCTTTACATCGAGAAATTTTTTCACTGTTGCGGTCAGATGATCAACAAAAGCCGGCTTTTCAAGCTGTTGCAGCATGATTGGCAACATACCTATCACCTGCGCCTTCATGGTTTCTGCATTAACACCCTGTGTTGCACCGGCCAAAGCAAGGCCCCTGTTAACTATTGAATCATCAACAAAAGTCACTTTCGCTCTGTTGATGGTTGCAAATGCCACTGCACTTTGAGCGGTCATCGGATTTTCAAATATACTGCGCGGGATACCACCAATGGCCATATCGATATTCAAGCTTCCGCCATCATTTAGTTGTGTATCCGATTGTACCGACAATACGCTGGTCGCTTCTTCCCATTCAGCTTCGATATCATAGGAAAACTCCACATCCTCATATCCCATGGCTTTCAAACCCTGTCTGGCTTTCTTATCCATCATATCAACCGGAAATCTCATATTCTTGACCAAAATATCAAGCCTGGTCGGGATCGGGCCAATGAAATCCGCCATTTTCAGACTGTTTTCATCAACCGATATTTCACCTTTGTCAGCCTCGTGAAACACCAGTCCCTTGACTACCATACTCGCCAGGGTGGGGATTGCTTTCATCATTTCCCCGATATTGTTCGCTTTCACGGCCTTTTCCAGATTTGTCAAGGATTGAAATGACGGAAATTTCAGGTCAGAAAGTGAAAACAGACCCAGATCAAAGTAGCGACCCTTGTTATCCTGAAAACTGGTACCTTCCAATGAAAATTTACCAAGCCCGTTGGCAGACAGATCAGCGATGCGAATGATTCCCATTTTACCTTCACCGGCATCCGATGAAGTGAATTTCATGCCTGTCATCGAAAATTCGCCCAGTCGAAACATGCCGTAAATACTGGCGATCATTTTAACAAATTGCTCATCCTCGGGTATATTCTCACCATTTTTTGCCGCCAGGGCAAAACGGTCCATCTCACTCAGGATGTCAAAATCAAGGGACCTGACACCGACATCATTGACGGTGATCCTGTCCAGTGAAAATTTGCCTGCCTTTGAAAACACGCTGATGTCATTCATTGACATATTACTACTGAGAGTCTCAAATGGATTATCGGAATTGGATGCAACCAGATCCGGTTTGAACTTGTTCAGAAATGTACGATAATTGTAGTCACTCATCGTCATTTCTCCAATGTTAAACCTTGAATATGGAAAGTTCGCCGATGTACTTTGAAACTCATCGCCCATTTCCATTTTCATTCCGGCCATATGCATGCTGGAAAAATTACCTCTGATTGTTTTTCCGATTTCCATTCGGCCAAATTCACTACGGGTGGTGATTTCCGGTTTACCCAATTTCTGAACCATGGTCATGCTATCGATACTGGCATTGTCAAAACTGATATCCAGAAGTGCCTCAACCAGCGGAAAATAACTCGATACCAGCTTGTTTTTGTCTTCCACAATTTCCGGCAGACTTGCCCATCTGACATTTTTAATTTCAAGATTGTCATAGGTTCCCGTCGCTGTAGAATCAGATTCCTGGGTGTTGGAAATGCCAAATTCCACTTTCGTGATATCAGCGTTGATTGAGTGGACTGAATAATAGTCACCATCATAAGTCAAATTATCAAAACTGACAGTCGGGAATGTGAAAGTGTAATGGAATTTTGGCAAAGATTTCTTTCCATCAATATCCGCCTCGGTTTTCTCAATGGGTTTTGTAACTGAATTGTCATCGCCAACATCTTTTTCGTTCTTGCCAGGCTGATTATCTGACGTGAATTTTATCGCCAAGTTACGGATGCTTGTTAGATTGCTGGCGCTGTCATGAGAAATATTGTCGTAACTTATCTCGACAAAGGCAAAACCATCGGTAGCTTCAACCCAACTTTCGATGATAGATTCCGCATCTGACTGGGCGTTTGCCGGCTGCCAGAAGGTTGCAGCCAATATCACAGAGACAATTATTTGACTCATTATCTTTTTCAAAAACATTTTAGCTCCAACTCAGCGTTCCAAATCCTGGATCCGGGGTTTGATTTTCAATTCCCAACCTCTGGCCATTATCAGCGGCCAGCCTGTAGTTTACAGGAAATCACTTTCACCGCAAACATTAGCCTGCCAGTTTGGTGTGGCCTGAAAATGGCAAAGAGTTCACGCTGAGAAAGTCTCTAGTCACCTCGTGGAAATCGACGGGATTCTTCCAGGGAATCCAGATCAAGGTGGTTACGCATATAACGTTGGGAAGCCCTGCGCAGAGGTTCAAAATCCCACGGGTAATATTCACCATTGCGAAGTGCCTCATACACCACCTGGCGCCGCGCCTGGCTTTCACGAACAGCGGCATCATATTGGTTCAGGTTCCAACGGTTGCGAACCTGTTGCGTGAATTCATCAACTTTGTTTCGATGGGCCAGATTGCCAGCGTGATTGGTCAGTTCGTGAGGATCTTCGGCAAGATTGAATAATTGAGGCGGATCCAGTTCACAGTAGTTGAATTTCCAGTTGCCATCGCGGATGGAAACCAGCGGTGCGTGGGAGCCCTCAGCGGCATATTCCATCAAAACCGGCGATATTCGCCTGGTGCCACTGGCAAGCGGTAGCAACGATTCTCCATCTGCCCAAGGTTCTATTTCGCTCAGGCTGATACCGGCCAAATCTGCCAGCGTCGGGGTGACATCAAGCAGTGAAACCGGTGTCGTGATCGATTGGGGTGCCATTCCTGGAATGCGCATTATCAACGGGACACGGGATGAACCCTCAAAAAAGCTCATCTTGAACCAAAGCCCGCGCTCGCCAAGCATATCGCCATGGTCGGAGCAAAACAAGACAATGGTATTCTCGTCCATGCGGCAATGCTTGAGAACATCCAGTATCTGACCGATATTGTCATCGATATAGGAGATATTGGCAAAATAGGCCCGGCGCGAGCGGATGATGTCCTGTTCGCTGATCGTGTAGTTGCGCCAGTCGTTTGCATCAAAGATGCGCCTGGAGTGGGGATCATGTCTTTCATAATCCATGGCTGCGACTGCAGGTAAATTTGCGACAGACTTATATAGATCCCAGTATTTTCGACGTGCAACGTAAGGGTCGTGAGGATGGGTAAAGCTGACGGTCAGACAAAGTGGCTTGTCGTCAGTTCTGCAGGCATGATCATAAAGTGCCCGTTTGGCGTGATGAGTAACTTCGTCGTCATATTCCAGCTGATTGGATGTTTCCGCTACGCCCGAATTGGTGATTGAGCCCATGTTATGATACCACCAGTCAATACGTTCACCAGGCTTGCGGTAGTCCGGTGTCCAGCCAAAATCCGCCGGATATATGTCTGTGGTCAACCGCTGTTCAAAGCCATGCAATTGGTCCGGCCCGACAAAATGCATTTTGCCTGACAGAATGGTGCGATAGCCAATGCGGCGCAGATGATGGGCATAGGTCGGGATATCAGAAGCGCATTCCGCTGCATTGTCATAGACACCTGTTCTCGATGGAAGCTGACCTGACATGAAGGAGGCGCGCGATGGAGCACATAGCGGGCTCGCACAATAGGCGTTTTGAAACCGTAAAGATTGCGCTGCAAGTGCTTTGAGATTTGGTGTGTGGAGAAATTCTGCCGGTCCGTCAGGAAAAAGGGTCCCGCTCAGCTGATCAACCATGAAAATGATAATATTTTGACGCTTCATATCCTGGCTCCCGTGCCCGTATCAGGCGGCTACCCAAATCATGTCCCCGGTTTGACCGGTAGATAGGTATCGGCCTGTAATCAATAGGGTAAAAGCATCATTGTTTTGACATGGAAAATCAATATGAAATTGGCCACGCCCGATATTTTCCTGTGATGAAAAATAGCCTGATACTGTCACGGCGCAAGGGTAGATATTCTTTCCAGTGCGATGGCCGGATAGCCTGCTGTTGGTGTTCACAGCCAGCTATACGAAGTCTGGTTCTGGTAGCCAGGCATTTAAACAATTATAGGCAGAAGCTTCGTATCTCGTTGATGATGGAGGAAAAATATTATTCCTGAACAATATTGAAGATCGTAAAATTGAACCCTTCTGAATGTGCCGGCTGTGGTGAATTCCAGTATCGAAGCATACATTTTTTGACTCGGGCATATTTTACCCAATCATTTTCCGGTTTTGGGTTATCAAAAATTATCTTTTGAGCTAGAACCCTATGCAGAAACATTATCATTTGTGTATTCTTGAACAGACTCCAGGATAATGAAGATTGATAATTCCGATAGCCACAGGTTTTTAAACTAGTTTTTCCAAGAGGTTTTCATGAAAATCGGTATCCTGCAATGTGGTCACCTGGAAAAGGAAATTAAAAAGAAACATGGCGATTATGAGGATATGTTTTCTGTTCTTTTAGCTGGCAACGGATTTGCATTTGAAACTTATCTGGTCGTGGATAATCAGTTTCCCGGCTCCGTTGATGAATGTGACGGCTGGCTGGTTACCGGCTCTGCCCATGGTACCTATGACGAACTGGAATGGATTACGCCTTTGGAGGACTTCATTCGGCGTTCCTATAACAACAGCGTTCCAATAGCCGGAATTTGTTTTGGCCATCAGATTATGGCCCAGGCCCTGGGTGGTAAAGTGGAAAAATACTCCGGCGGTTGGGGTATCGGTCACACCCAGTATTCACTGGTCCAGGACGATTCCTACGTTGATCTGCTGGCCCTGCATCAGGATCAGGTCGTTGAAACGCCACCAGAGGCTCACGTCATAGCCTGTACCGATTTTTGTGCAAATGCAGGATTGGCCTACAAGGGCAGTGCCATAAGTTTCCAGCCTCACCCGGAATTCACACCGGAATTTATGCGTGATATTATCGAGCACAAGATTAAACTCGGGCTTTCAAAGGAACTTGGTGAGGCCGCTCTCGCCCAAATTGGCACGCAATATGATTCAGCCAGAATTGCACGGCAACTAGCTGATTTTTACAAACAGGATTATGAAGTGAAACCCGACACACAGGCGGCAGAATAATACCATGACCGATCTGATTATCAGAAGCCTTGAACAAGGTATTCTGCGTTTGACATTAAACAATCCCCAAAGCCGCAACGCCCTGTCAGAGGCCATGATTGACCATCTTAAAAACGCACTGGATCAGGCTGCATCAGACAAGCAGGTCAGGGTGATAATATTGGCGGCAAATGGTTCTGCTTTTTGTTCGGGCCACGATCTTAAAGAAATGACAAAAGCGCGCCAGCACAATGATGGTGGTCGTGCCTATTTTCATCAAGCGATTTCCAACAGCTCGGATTTGATGAAGAAAATTGTAAAACACCGCCTTCCGGTTATCGCTGACATTCGTGGAATAGCTGCCGCGGCCGGCTGTCAGCTGGCTGCTTCCTGTGACCTGGCAATTGCCAGCGAAGATGCTCAATTTGTCACACCCGGTGTTAGTATTGGCCTGTTTTGTTCAACGCCGATGGTTGCACTAACGCGCAATATCTCCAGCAAGCACGCCATGGAAATGCTGATGTGCGGCGACATGATCAGCGCCCGGCGAGCCGAACAGATGGGACTGGTGAACAAAGTCGTTGAATTATCCGGGATGGATCAGGCAGTTCAGCAGATGGCGGAAAAAATCGCCCACAGATCCTCCATGACCCTGGAAACCGGAAAGTCGGCTTTTTACGCCCAGCTGGAGATGACATTGGATGAGGCCTATGACTACACTTCATCGGTAATGGCCGAGAACATGATCAAAAATGATGCCTGTGAAGGCATCAACGCCTTTATTGAAAAAAGATCTCCTCAATGGTCGGATTCCTGAAAATCAGTTGAAAGTCCAAAACATGCCTGCCAGCCAATATGACACGGATCTCAACAAGAACCCGGCTAATCATCAACCGCTTACGCCTCTGGGTTTTCTTGAGCGAACCGCAAAAGTGTTCCCCGATCATACCGCAATCATACACGGTAAATCGAAGACTTCATATCGAGACTATTATGCAAGAGCTGTAAAACTGGCATCAGCCTTGTCGAAAAATGGAATAGAAAAGAATGATACGGTTTCGGTGATGCTGGCCAATACGCCGCCAATGCTGGAGGCTCATTACGGAGTGCCCATGAGCGGGGCCGTACTTCATTGCATGAATACCCGTCTGGACGCGGCCATTATTGCATTTCAGCTGGATCACGCGGAAACAAAACTGCTGATTATCGATCGCGAGTTTTCTGCCTTGATCAAGCAGGCCCTTGACAAGGCAGAAGTTACACCGGTTGTTATCACATGGGATGATCCGGAGTTTCCCCAAACGGGGGAAATGCTTGGAAAATTGGAATACGAACAGTTTATCGCACAGGGTGATGAGGATTATCAATGGCAAATGCCGTCAGATGAATGGGATGCAATTTCACTGAATTATACTTCCGGTACAACGGGAAATCCGAAAGGGGTTGTTTATCATCATCGCGGCGCCTATCTGCTCGCCCAGGGCAATGCCCTCACCGCCTCGATGGCCAAGCACTCGGTCTATTTGTGGACCCTGCCAATGTTTCATTGTAATGGCTGGTGTTTTCCCTGGACCCTGTCAGTGATCGCTGGAACCCATGTCTGCTTGCGTCAGGTACGCCAGAAAGCCATGTGGGATTCATTGGCCGAGAACAGGGTAACCCACCTTTGTGGTGCACCGATTGTCATGTCGACCTTGTTGTCTGCAGATGAAAAGGACAAGCGGGATTTGACCCATGAAGTTGAATTCTTTACAGCCGCCGCTCCCCCGCCTGAGGCGGTGCTGGCGGCAATGGGGGAAGCGGGTTTCAACGTGACCCATCTTTACGGGCTGACGGAGACTTATGGCCCGGCTGTGGTCAATGACTGGAACAGGGATTGGGATCTACTAAATCCAGTGGAGCAGGCAGCAAAAAAGTCACGTCAGGGTGTGCGTTATGTTTGCCTTGAAGATTTGAGCGTGCGTGATTCCGAGACGATGCAGTCAACTCCGATGGATGGCGAAACCATTGGTGAGATCATGTTCCGCGGCAATGTTGTAATGAAGGGCTACCTGAAAAATCCGACTGCTTCCGCTGATGCTTTCAAGGGCGGCTGGTTTCATTCCGGCGATCTGGGCGTAGCTCATGAGGATGGATATATTCAAATCAAAGATCGCTCCAAGGATATCATCATTTCCGGAGGTGAAAATATTTCATCTATTGAGATCGAAGACGTACTTTACAAGCATGAAGGTATTGATACAGCGGCGGTTGTCGCCATTGAAGATGAAAAATGGGGAGAAACGCCTTGTGCCTTTGTTGAAACCAATGCCAGAGGTGGCGATTTGAACGAGCAGGCGGTGATTGAATGGTGCCGTGAGCACCTGGCCCGTTTCAAGGTGCCCAAGAAAGTTTTGTTTGAAGAAATTCCCAAAACCTCAACCGGGAAAATACAAAAATATGTTCTGCGCCAAAGGGTGAAATCCCTTTGACCGCTTTTTCCCATGAACATTATGAGGATGAATATATTGAAGCAATTCTGGCTTCCATCAAAACCGTTGCCGTGGTTGGAGCCAGTGCAAAAAACATTCGTCCCTCGTATTTCGTCGTTAAATATCTGTTGTCCAAGGGCTACGATGTAATCCCGGTTAACCCTGGTCACGCAGGACGGGAAATTTGTGGAGCCAAGACCTATGCCTCATTGTCAGAGATTGATCGTCCGGTAGATATGGTTGATATATTCCGGAATTCAGACGCCGCCCTGCCTGTTGTCAGGGAGGCTCTGACCCTGGACCCGCTGCCAAAAGTGATTTGGATGCAACTGGAAATTCGCAATGATGCGGCAGCTACTCTGGCTGAAAATGCCGGCATCAAAGTGGTAATGAATCGTTGCCCTAAAATTGAATATGCCAGACTAAGCGGCGAAATTGGCTGGGCTGGTGTCAGTTCCGGTGTGCTGTCATCGAAAAAACCCCGACTGAAAAAAGGGTTTCAGAGTTTTGGCATTGTTTCGCGCGATACATGAGAACTCAAGCTCAATCCTTCAACTAGCGCACTTCCGGTTTAGATTGAATCATTTGACTTGTCTTTCACGTTTGCTGGCAAGGCATGCTTTGCGCAGTGGTCTATAGACCATAAGCGAAGCATAACGCAGTCCAGCGGGCGTGAAAAACAAGCCTTCGCCATATTCCTGGGGCGGCCCAAATCAGCCCCCAGAATCTTATTGGGGCTGCGTTGCGAACCTTGCCCGATATACATTTCGCCCAGATATATTTTCGGGTTCCGCGCCTAGCCGAGTGAACTGATTTGACTCCATCAAATGGTTCAATCTAAACCGGAAGTGCTCTATAAGCTGTTGTAATATCTGCGCAGAACCTCCACCACTTCGGGGCGTGAAAACTCCTTGGGAATTTCTGCACCTGTTGATAACATTTCACGTTGCTGGGTACCTGAGATTGATATCTGGTCCGCTTTCCCATGGGGGCAGGTTTTGGCCGTTGCCATGCCATCGCAAATTTTGCAGAAGAAAGTGATATCGATTTTCAGGGCCTGGGTTGTCAGGCTCCCGGCTGGAATTTCATCAAAGATCTTGTGAGCATCAAACGGGCCGTAATAATCACCAACTCCGGCATGATCGCGCCCGATAATCAGGTGGGAACAACCAAAATTTTGCCGGATCAAGGCATGAAACAGGGCTTCGCGAGGGCCTGCATAGCGCATCTCAATTGGGTAACCGGCCTGAATAACCGTGCCTTTGACAAAATAATTGTCGATCATCGCCTGAATGGCTTCGGTGCGCACTTCCGCAGGAATATCACCGGGTTTGAGTGCGCCAAGTACCTGATGGATAAAAACACCATCGGTGATTTCGACGGCAATCTTGGCAAGATATTCATGGCTGCGGTGCATCGGGTTTCTGGTCTGGAATGCTGCCGCCCGGCTCCAGCCTTTTTCAATGAAGGCGGTACGCGATTGTTCCGGTGTCAAATAAAGATCAGCGTATTTCTCCGGATATTCCCCTTCAGACAACACTTTCACACTACCACCCAGATTGACCGTTTCCTGGGCCAAAACCTTTTGCACGCCGGGATGGTTTTCATCGTCTGTTTTGTAAACCGAAACGCATTCCAGCTTCTTGTCGATGGAATATTTCTCAGCGACATTCATCACCGCCAGAATTTCTCCGCTTTCACCATCCGCCAATGCGATATCTTCGCCAATTGTGATGCTGTCAGCCTTGTCACTGCCAGCAGATACGGTAACCGGTATTGGCCAGAACAAGCCGTTTGCAAGTTTCATGTCCTCACAGACACCGCGCCAGTCGGCCTCACCCATAAAACCATCGAGGGGGGTATAAGCGCCCATTCCAAGCATGAAGACATCAGAGATTTCCCGGGTGGTGAGGGGAATTGATTTGAGAGCGGCAGCCTTTTCAAGCTCGCTTGCCCGGTCATCGCCACTAAGTAGCAGCGGTTTCAGGGTTTTGGATCCATGCGGTGGTACCAATTCAGTCATTTTTTGCTTCCTCTGTGTGTACTTGGCAATATTTATACAGTTCTGTTGGAACCTTTCAAATCATGCGCGTTTTCGTCGGTGGATTGAAAAACAATCCATCTGCCTAAAAATCATAAACCTCATAAACCGGTCGTCCTCTCATCTCTTCCCCGTAATCCCCCCACCGCAAATCAATCGCCAGGGCTGATATTGCGAGCAAATCAGTATTGCCCAATTTGTGCCTGCCATATCGGTGGGAATGTCCGCTGAATATCTTGATAATTTGTGGATTGTCACGCACAATTTTTTCAAACTGTGCGACAACCTCATGAGAGATGAATTGAAATGGCCGGGGTGCTTCAACAATGTCAAATGTCGGATGATGCATAAATATGACGGTCGGTTTCTCCCCGTCCTCATTGAGCATTTGTACCAGGTTATTCAACCGTGCCTCGCACAGATTGCCCAGTCTTTCACCTTCATCAAGCGTATCGAGAAAAACAAGGCGATGGGAATCCTGGTTGATGGTGTATTGAAAAAACCGGGAATCATCGTGCAACTTCATTGCCTTGCCGAAGATCATCTTCATTTCCCTTCGCCGATCCTTGTTTCCCGGAATAACGTAAAGCGGCATTTTCAATTGCCCCAGCAGTTCATGGGCAGCCTGATATTCCTCAACCAGGCCGTTGTGGGTAATGTCGCCTGTATGGATGACCAATTGGGGTGAGGGATGCATCAGGTTGATTTCATCAACCGCCAATTTCAGATCGGCGAGCCTGTCGGTATTTTCAGGTTCCGGCAGGCAGATATGTGTGTCGGAGATATGAGCAATTTTCATGGAGTTGCTTATTCCTGGTGTGACGAAAAAATGTATTTGTCCTTGCATGAGCGAGAAGCCCAAGCAGAAAATTGTCGTAGTGGCAGCTCCAGTGGAATAATTCTTTCAAATGCCGACTATCAATAATATTTCCGCTTGGCACCACATATTATGGCTGTTTGGCACCACGCAAATGCATTGGATAGATGCCACTATATTGCTTTATTAATAAAAGTTGGGTTGACATTCAATGATATGAATGTTTCATCAACAGGTACTTATCAGATTGAAGGAACTCAGATTCATGATCACTGACAATCCCTTTTCCGTGCTTTCGCAAAGCATTTCCCCCGCCATCATGCAGATATATGTCATTGCGATGTTTGTTTTGGTTGTTGGCGGAACAATACTGGACACGATTCACAAGAAAAGCGCCAAGTACTTCTTTGAAAACTCAAAAAAAGCACAGGAACGCACAACCCGAACTGTCGGCGGCGGGGAAAAAATATCGATTGCTGTCAAAACGGTAGTTTCAGACATTGCTACGTCGGCTGAATTCTGCAACCAGAGGCGCAGAGTTTCCCATCTTCTCACCATGTACGGTTTCGTGATCTTTGTCGCAACTACAGCCATTATGGTGTTTTTCTATCCAACACCTGCAGCTCCCACGCCTGTTTATCTGCCCTTGCTGTGGCATTTGGGCGCACTGATGCTTTGTGTAGGCGGTTACTGGTTCTGGTTCTTCATCAGGGTGGATGTTGCTGCTGAGGGTCACCACTGGTATCGCATTGTTCGTGCTGACCTGTTCATTCTGTCATTGCTTGCAACAGCCACTTTCGGATTAGTCTGGTCTTTTCTGCAAGCCACTGGCGCTAGCGCATTGGCAACTGTTTTCCTTGGCTTGTTTATTTTGTCCAGTCTGGTTTTGTTTGCAGGAGTGCTGTGGTCGAAATTCGCCCATATGTTCTTCAAACCGGCTGCAGCTTTTCAAAAACGGGTAATCAAGGCAGATGGTTCGAGAGATAATTTGCCTTTGCCCGCAGACAAACCTGAGAAATTCGGTCTTGGTATCAAAAGGCTTAGCCCCAGGAATTACTAAAAAAACATATCAATAACAGGCTTGTGTCGATGGCTTAACACATCGATTTTCGGTCTCAACTGTTAAAGGAAACGAATCACCATGCCAACATTTGTCTATATGACCCGTTGTGATGGTTGCGGACATTGCGTCGACATTTGTCCATCCGACATCATGCACATTGATACCACTACCAGGCGTGCCTACAACATGGAACCCAACATGTGTTGGGAGTGTTACTCCTGCGTCAAGGCTTGCCCGCAAAACGCCATTGACGTGCGTGGATATGCTGACTTTGCCCCTCTGGGGCACTCGGTTCGTGTGTTACGGGAAGAAGAAAAAGGAACCATTTCCTGGAAAATCAGGTTTCGTGATGGACGCGAGAAGAATTTTGTCTCGCCAATTACCACAAAACCATGGGGTGAGGGCATTGAAGATCTTGCCGATCTGAATGTGCCGGATGAGGAAGCATTGAATTCGCAATTGCTTGCCTATGAGCCTGATGTTCTTGGTTATGAGGGTGGAGTGCGGACCCTGAAAAAGGGCCAACTCAAGCAAGGGGTTTATTACTGATGGGCAAGATTAATACTGTTTATGAGGATTGCGATATCCTCGTTGTTGGTGGTGGCATGGGTGGTACCGGTGCTGCATACGAAGCCAGATACTGGGGGCGTGACCTGAAGGTTGTGATTGCCGAAAAAGCCAATATAGACCGCTCAGGGGCGGTTGCCCAGGGGCTTTATGCGATCAACTGCTACATGGGAACCCAGTGGGGTGAGAACAATCCCGAAGACCATGTGCGTTACGCTCGCAACGACCTGATGGGAATGGTGCGCGAAGATTTGGCCTTTGATATGGCTCGTCACGTGGATTCCGCGGTACACAAGTTCGAAGAATGGGGTCTGCCCATGATGAAGAACGAGGACACCGGGCGCTATCTTCGTGAAGGTAAATGGCAAATTATGATTCACGGCGAAAGCTACAAGCCAATTGTGGCCGAAGCCGCGCGCAAATCTGCTGACAAGATTTACAACCGCATCATGATCACCCATCTGCTGATGGACGAAAACAAAGCCAACCGTATTGGCGGAGCCGTGGGCTTTAACGTGCGCACGGGTGATTTTCACGTGTTCAAGGCCAAGGCGGTTATCGTCGGCGCCGGTGGGGCATCGCATATCTTCAAACCCCGTTCAGTGGGTGAAGGCATGGGACGTACCTGGTATGCACCCTGGAGCAGTGGCTCTGCCTATGCGTTGTGTATCGGTGCCGGAGCCAAGATGACCCAGATGGAAAACCGTATCGTGCTGGCGCGTTTCAAGGACGGCTATGGTCCGGTCGGCGCCTACTTCCTGCATCTGAAAACCTATACCCAGAATGCCTATGGCGAAGAATATGAATCCAAATGGTATGACGAATTGAGAGGCATGGTTGGGGAATATGTGGACCATGAACCACGACCAACCTGTTTGCGTAACCATGCATTTGTCAAGGAAGTTGCTGCCGGCAGGGGACCGATCCATATGGTGACCAAGGAAGCATTCCAGGATCCTCATCTGGAGGAAGTGGGTTGGGAAAACTTCCTTGGAATGACGGTCGGTCAGGCGGTTGTCTGGGCATCCCAGGATATTGATCCAAAATACACTAATCCGGAACTGACCACTTCCGAACCCTATGTGATGGGCTCCCATGCAACCTGTTCAGGTGCATGGGCGAGCGGACCAGAGGATATTTCCCCGGATGAATATCAATGGGGATATAACCGTATGTTGACGGTTGACGGATTGTTTGGTGCCGGTGATACACTTGGTGGTACTGCCCATGCGTTCTCTTCAGGTTCATTTACCGAGGGTCGTCTTGCCGCAAAAGCCGCGGTAAAATACGTCAAGGATCTGGGCACCAACAAGATTGAAGTTTCGGAAAAACAATATGAAGACCTGAAAGAAGAAATTTTCAAGCCATTGGAAAACTACCGGGTTGGCCGTAACGAAATCACCGCTGGAACGGTATCACCAAGTTACCTTCTGCCAATCCACGGATTGCAGCGACTTGAAAAAATCATGGATGAATATGTTGGTGGTATCTCTGTCAACTACATGACAAACGAGCCATTGCTCAATCGCGGTATTCATTTGCTGAATACGCTTGATGAAGACCTGGACAAAATCGGCGCTGAAGATCTCCACCAGTTGATGCGCACATGGGAGTTGAAACACCGCTTGCTTGCTTCGCAATCAGTGGCACAACACACCTTGTATCGCAAGGAAACCCGTTGGCCTGGTTATTACTACCGCGGTGATCACATGAAGTTGGATGATGAAAACTGGCATTGCCTGACACTATCCCAACGTGATCGCGAAACTGGCGAATGGACGATGGAAAAGGCACCGGTCTATCATATCGTTGATTAATCGGAATGGCAGGGCGATTTTGTTATCGCCCTGCATATTTTGCGAGG
>JAAEMP010000054.1 GCA_024225445.1 Hyphomicrobiales bacterium
AGTATCCGGTGCTGGCTGTACCTGAAGCCGGATCGGATCAGATTTGATTTTATGTTCAAACCATTGGTTGTTTTCGTCCAGAAGTGTCAGATGATGGACGAATGAACCGATCTCAAGGTTTCCGTTCTTTTCAGGAAACAGCGCCATGCGGCGGCGCATATTTTTAACCTTTTTACCGTTAAGGGTGCTTTCAAACCAATGATCCGCTCCCAATTGCATCCAGTTGATATCAGCAAAGTCAGGGTTTTCAAGATTTTCGAGCGTTATATGCCGTCGGTAAATACCGTGAATTGTCAAAAGAACCATTTCCTGCTGATAGGGTGTTGTGCTGGTATTTTCCAAGGTGACGGTGAGGACTAAATCGGCAGGATTGACCACTTTTTGCGCAGCGGCGCCTGTGGTGAAAACAATCAAAATAATGCAAAGGAACAATCTCACCATGGCTGCGCCGCCTGTGGTTGTCCTTCGCCCGCCTTTGCCCTGCGTTTATGCTCGTGTAAAATACGCGCTGCTAAATAAGTCCCTGGCACATCTTCAAGTGTTGCTAACCAGCGTGGGCTGGCCACGACATATTTATCATCAAAAATTTTGCGCACTCTACCCTGTTCCCGGCTTTCTACATGCACAAGACCAATCGTTGCACTCGTATTGGTAACGGCATCACCAGTGCCCGATGCTCTTGCGTCGCCCCTTGCAACGTTAGCTGCCATCGTTGGACCATCTTTATTCCGAGACCACTTGACCAACGCATCCGCATCGATCCTGGTGCCGGCATAGAAGGCCGCCACCAGATCAAAATTGGCCCGCGCCTGAGCATCATCACGATCCTTTGCCATTGCCCTGTCATAGGCTTCCAGAGAGGCGGCGTAATAGTGCGTATATGCAAACGCATTTCCCAAATTATACGCAGCATCAGGTCCTGCCTGTTTGAACGCTTTTACCGCCAGTTCATGCTTGCCGGCCCGGTAATAGGCAACGCCGCGCCAGGAAGGGTCGACAAATATACGCCCGGCAAATTCAGGCAACCCCAAAGCAAGCGCCAATCGGCCAAACGGCGCCGACCCACCTGAAACAATGGCCAGGAAAATCAGAAAAGCGCTTATGGCCAATAAATACACCCGCATCATGCGCTGCCCCTCCTGAACAATCCAAGCACCGGGATGAGCGCCAACAGCAGCAGATATCTGCCGAAATCCGCCCAGAACAACAACAGATAATCCTGCCGCTCCAACCGCTTTGCAGCGCTATTGTTCAAATCATCCATCAGGCCGTTTGCATTGCCTAATCCATAAACACTGCCACCGCCGACAGAAACCAGGGTTTGCAATTGCGCCTGTGTGGTGCCGGTCGCACCTGAAACTGTAGTCGGCGCATGAACTACTGATAATTGTCCACCCATACCTGCAATCATCTTTGCTGCCTGCAGGGCATCGGGTCCCAGTCCCGCCCCATCGCTCATAAGGATAACATTGCCCGCGATAATATCGGCATCTTTCAAAATCTCAGCGGCTTTGGCCAGCGCCAGCGCCGGACGGCTTCCTTTATCCGGCACTGTCTTGTTATCAAGCAACGTCATTGTCAGTCCAATCTGGCGACTGTCAGTCGTTAGAGCGGATGCAACATATGCATCGCCTGCATAAACCACCAATGCGGCTGGTTTTGAGCCCAATGCAGAGACGCCGGCCCGACCCATCATCACCACCGCCGGCCACTGCGCATCTTCGGTCATGGATTTCGAGACATCTATAACAAAAACAACGCCATCAAGGTTTCGGAATGCCTGCGCATCGCGCCATTGCATTGCGGGACCAGCCAGGGCAATTAAAATAAGCCCGGTGGCCCACAGTGGTAGTTGGCGTACCGCTCGCGAGCCTGCGCCATCAACGCGTCCCAGGGTCCGCATTGCCCCCATTAACACCGGGTCAATTACATTTTCCCAATCACCTGCCTCACTATGACGCCTTTGCAACACGAAAATAAAGCCGGCGATCATCGGTAAAGCCAACAGCCACAATGGGCGCACAAGTGTGTAATCGGCAAACCAGGTCATAGCGTGTCCCGCCATGCAAGCCACAGGCAGCCAAATCCGGCAAACATCGCCGGAAATATCCAGAGATCCCGGAATATCTCGGCAGCAAGACCTGCACTTGCTGTTGCCTCCAGCCGGTCGATTGCCCCGGTCACGGAAACCAGATCCTCGCTCGTTCGAACACGGAACATTTGTCCACCGCTTATATCTGACATGGCTTGCAGCGTCGCTACATCCACAACACCGCGCTCGTCAGGCGCTTCACTCAGCGCCTTGGGTCCCAGCGCGATCGTGTGGACCCGCACTCCCATGTCACCGGCAAGTTTAGCCACTCCACGCGGGTTCGCGGCCCCCGCATTGTTGGCCCCGTCCGACAATAAAATTACAACACGGCTCTTTGCCTGCGATTTGGAAAGCCGTTTTAGCGCGATACCAAGCGCATCACTGATATTGGTGGCGCGGCCCGAAATGCCGATAACCGCCTCCTCTATGGTTTGCGCCACTCTTTCAACATCGAAAGTCAGCGGCGTTGCAAAATACGCTTGGGAGCCAAACACAACCAGGCCAACCCTGTCGCCGCCCCGCCGGCGTACGAATTCCGCTCCAACCTGCTTTACCGCATCAAGCCTGGTGACTGTCTTGCTATTAATTGAGAAATCATCCCGCACCATTGAACCTGAAAGATCAAGCGCCAAAACCAGGTCGCGGCCAGACGTAGGCAAAGCGGGTACCGGCACCAATTGTCGCGGGCCACTCAGGGCAGTAATCAAAAGCAGCCAGATGAGTGAAGGCAAGACAAAACGTCCTCCAAGCAGCCGTCCTTCCCGGTTTGATTGGCGCACAATGCCGCGTCCAACACCTTCGGGTACAATCAGCGCAGTCCCGCGATCACCTCTTGCAGGAAGCAACCAGAACACAACCACCGGCAGAGGCAATATCAGGAAAATCCACAGATTGGCGAATTCAACCATCGCCGCCGCCTGCTTTCATCAGCTCATTTTCGAGGATGGATATTTGTGGAATTCCGCCCGGAGAATAAATATTTCTGCAAAACCCTGCCGCAGCCTCCGGGTTATTTTCTTTAAGAAGATGCAGCAAAGCAATTGCGCGACCCTCATCGGGCAGAAGTTTAAGCGCCTCAATTCGATCAGGCAGACCTGGCAGTGGAATTTTGGATTTACGCTTTGTCACAAGCGGTGCCAGCAGCCCAATGCAAACTGCCAATAGCAGACCTATACCAAGTGCCGCCAATATCTCAGAGGCAAGGCCGCCGGCAGCCTCGCTCGGCAACCGGATATCATGCAGCCCGGCCAGAAAGTCGACTTCTGTTATGCCCTGTTTATTCATCTCGCATACCAAATTGGCGGATAAATTCTGCAAACGGCATATCCGCATTAACGTATAGTTTTGGAATGCCGGGTGTATCATTACCGGGTGTTTTCAAACCGCCCGCCGGTCCTTTCACATTGGCGTGAATGCGGGTGCCATCAGGAAATTCCATTGGATAATTGCCCGGTGGCAGATTGCCAACCGATGTGTCTTCAACGATCAACAATTGCGGATACCGGTGCCGCGCCAGTTCACCCAGCAGGTCATCCAGATTTTTGCCCGGTGTCTCCATACCCGTTGCAATGATTATTTGAGACCCATTGGGCGCAATTCGCTTGAGGCCTTCAAGACAGCGGTCAAGTTGCGGCTCTGTGAGCCCGTCCAGCGCTGCGTCGAGCGCCATATCGTGCGCTTTCACCATTCCACCGATAACATTGAGCATAGCGCGTATCCGGCCACGCACCGGGATAACGATCATATCGTGGCCTGTGATTGCTAAAAGGCCAACCCGCCCTCCTGCCTCAATCGCCTGCCATCCCAAAAGCGTCAAAGCTTCTGCCGCAGCAACGGATCTGAATGCCCGCCTTATCCCCCAAAGCATTGACGGCCTGAAATCAGCCACCAATAGCGTCACCCTGTCGCGCTCTTCCTGAAATGTCCGAGTGTGCAAAACACCAGTGCGCGATGTCGCGCCGCGGTCGATGTGGCGAAGATCATCACCCCCGACATAAATTCTGCTGTCTGCAATATCCTGACCGTTGCCGCGGCGCCTGATTACAAATCCCCCCGGGTGCATGCTAAGCGGCCCGGCTTTCTCCCTGTCTCGCAAAACATGGCTGCGATAGCCAATCAAAACCGCAGAGTCGAGGCTGACACCCGGGCCGGTAAGCATTGCCGGGCGCGCGTTCATAGCGGTTCCGTAGCATTCAAGATATCGCTGATGATAGCGCGTGCAGTGCGGCCATCGGCCGTTGCCCGCCAGCTAACCACCATCCGGTGCGCCAGCGCATCCTCAGCAACGTCTTGCACATCGGCTGGCAATGCATGGTCTCTGCCATTGAGATAAGCGCGCGCCTTGGCGGCCATGGCCAGAGCAAGCGAGCCACGCGGCGAGACTGCGTGATCAATCTCATTGGCGAAAGGCTGGGTACGTGTGGCTAAAACCAACCGGACAATATAATCTCTTAATGCAGGCGAAAGATAAACCGCCATTGCCGCCGCTTTAGCTGCCTGAATATCCTCCAAGTCTATCTGCACAGGAGAATGTGCTTCACCTTGTTGTTCTTTTTCGACCAGATCAAGTATGCTTCGTTCGGTAGCTGCATCCGGCAAATATAACATCACATGCAATAAAAACCTGTCGAGCTGAGCTTCGGGTAATGGATAGGTTCCCTCATGCTCAATCGGGTTTTGTGTGGCCATCACAACAAAGGGATCAGGCAGGGGATGGGTTTGTCCCGCACTCGTCACCTGCTGTTCGCCCATCGCTTCCAAAAGCGCCGACTGCACTTTGGGCGGGGCGCGGTTTATCTCATCAACCAGAAGCAGATGGTGGAATACCGGACCCTTGGCAAATTCAAATGTATTCTTGTCCGGTCTGAATACTGCAGTCCCCGTTAGATCTGAAGGCAAAAGATCAGGCGTACATTGAATGCGCGCAAAGTCTCCATTCACACCATCGGCCAAAAGTTTGACAGCCCTGGTTTTGGCAAGTCCCGGCGCACCTTCAACAAGGATATGCCCGCCGGCCAAAATCGCGATCAGTAACCGCTCTATCAGCAGTTCGTGACCGATCAGACCCGCACTAAGATATGAACTCAGTTTAATAATTCTGTGTGCAGTGCTGTCTACTTTCTGTGTTGGCGCCATCGCCTCTTAAATCCCGGTATTTAAAATATTTTCTAACCACCGATCCTAGTCAGCCGTTTGGCAAAATACCACACCCCTTTTGGTATCGCTATTGACAACTGAATAAATATTCTGGCGGAGAGACAGGGATTCGAACCCTGGAGACGGTTCCCCGCCTACACACTTTCCAGGCGTGCGCCTTCGACCACTCGGCCACCTCTCCGTTTTGCCCCATAAAAATCCAGTGAGGCTGGCGCAATATACATTTCCTGCGCTCGGGTTCAAGCGACGAATTCAATTCCGGTGAAAGAAATGTGATATGGTTGCAAAAATATGTCACTGGACTTATTTTGGTCACGCGGGCACAGGACAAATATCACTTTTTGGAAGATCAATCATGTTCAAGCTTTTGTTCAGGCTTATAGCCTTGCTGTCTCTGGTGCTCACAGTAATTTCCGGAATTCTTGATATCACACGTTCTATCGCTGATTCGACAATTGTCATGACCGCTCTGGGACAGGACTGGTTTTATCACAGCCGTTCAACTCTCAACTTTTCTCAGGCGATAGTGCAGCGTTATGTGCATCCGGCAGTCTGGGATCCGGGCATTCAGACGATTTTACAGGCACCCAGCTGGCTGGTATTTGGTGTTTTGGCTATGGTATTCGGATTGTTGGGGCGCAGAAAAAAGAAGAGGTGGCAGGATCAATATGGCGCCTGACCTGTTTCAGAAAACCCGGGGAAAACAAGTGATGCTTAACAAACAAAGATTACCGGATCCTTCAAGCGCTTTGGCAGGTAGAAAGATGCCGATTGTCACGGCTTCCCATCATTTTGTTAACAACAACAGGCTGCACCCGCCCTATCCTGAAGGCTTTCAAGTGATATTGTTTGGAATGGGGTGTTTTTGGGGAGCAGAAAGAATATTCTGGAATGTCCGCGGTGCTCATGTAACCGCAGCCGGTTACAGTGCGGGCATAACACCGAATCCGACTTATGACGAAGTGTGCAGCGGATCGACCGGGCATAATGAAGTGGCTCTGGTGGTGTTTGATCCGGGCATATTATCAGTGGAAGAGTTATTGAAAGTGTTCTGGGAAAGCCATGATCCGACCCAGGGGATGCGTCAGGGCAATGATCTGGGTACCCAGTATCGTTCAGGCATATATACAACAACCAAATCGCAGTTCGAAGCGGCTGTTGTATCAAGATCCAATTATCAAGATGCTCTTGCAGATGCCGGGTATTCAAATGTGACGACAGAGATTGCTGAAGCATCGGAATTTTATTTTGCCGAAGAATATCATCAGCAATATCTTGCCAGGAACCCGAATGGATATTGCGGCATTGGCGGAACCGGTGTTGCCTGTGCTATCGCTAACGGGGTCGCTGGCTGAACAGTATAGCAGAACACCTTTAAAATGATCATGCAATCAGGAGCGAAAAGCGACCGGCGCCGGTGCGCCGCCCTCGCGGAGGCCGGGCGTAAGCCCGAATAGCCGTGAGCAAAAAAAATTCAAACTGAATCAAAATAAAGGTGTTCTACTATAGCAAATCTAATGTAGTTTGCGGGTAAAACGGTTTGAAATAACCATGAAAACCTTTAATGAGCCGGTCTTTTTTTTGGGATCGGTATTTGTGAGATTTCTGTTCCTGCAATCAATGATTTTAACGCTGATTTCCTTGATTCAATTGGCTTGCTGTTGATGACCGCAAGGGCACTGAAAATCGGGATATCAATTTTTGGAGCTGAAAAATCAGCTGAGCGGATCTTGTGCGTGGCATTGGCCAGACTTGATGAGGGGGCATTCAGGATCGCCTCACAGGAGCCGGGTAAATCACTCAGCATTAGGTGTCTTGGTTTTTTCTTTTTCTTCTTCTTGCCGGTTTTTCTTGCTTTCTTTTTTGGCACCAGACCGGTCTTGAACCACCAGGCCAGGTTTTTGCCACATCCACTGGATTTGGGAGTAGCGTTTTGCGATTTGCAACCAGGGGACCCCTCCGGGCATCCAATTCTCAGATGAAAATGATAGTGATGCCCCCAGAACGGGCGAATTTTGTGCAGCCAGCGCCTATCGCCCTTGACAGTGTCGCACAGCTTCTTTTTTACACCGGGATGAACCAGAATGCGTTCTACCTCGCGGTATTTCGCCGCCAGATACAGAATATTGGTGTGGCCTTGTGTCCAGCGTTTGTCATCCACATAAAAGGTATTTTTCTTCAATACAGATACTGCGCTGGTATTTTCCCGCTCCAGATAAGTCATGCGTTTGTCAGGCATTGGCATGAACCAGATATCCGCATCCAGTCCGATCTGATGGGAACGGTGGCCGGTCAGCATCGGTCCTCCCCGCGGTTGGGACATGTCGCCAATCAAAAGGCCATCCCAGCCTTTTTTTGATCCTTTGATTGACAGATCCTCAAGTATCCGAACAAGGTCGGGATGTGCCCAGCGACGGTTGCGCGACAGGCGCATCGTCTGCCAGTTGGGACCATCGAGTGGAACTGCTTTTGCACCGGAAATACATCCGCGAGTATAGGAGCCATGAACTTTGGGTTTCAATGCAGCAGGCAATATCTGGCTGCCAAACAGTTTTTTTGCCGGGACACTGGATTTTGCTTCAACGCGCGAGGGTGTGAAACTGCCTGTCAGGCAGGCCAAAAACGAAAAAATGAGAAATATGTTTTGGCTTGTTTTCACTGTCGTTTTTGCTCCAATGACCGGGCGACCGTGACTTGTTTTTCGATCTGGTCAGCACAATAAACATTTGCTTGCAAATGGTATTATCACAAAATGATTAATTCTTAAACGCACGGCGGTTTATCTATACCAAAGGGAATTGATATTGACCCATTTGATGGCAGAATATCGTGAGCTGGCAAGGCGCGTCTTGAAGGGTGATGTGGGCATCGCTCAAAAGATGCAACGCAGTCCAGCGGAAGATTTTCTTCCACCAAAAGCCGGATTTACCCGGGCTTTGGGCATCGTTGCGACGAGCTTATGGTGCCGGTACCAAGGCGCCAATCGCGCCTTGCTGAAAGTTCAGGTAAACTCCGGTCAAATGAGTCAATATCAGCTTCCCCTGATATTACCTGTCTGCTCGTGACAACGGCAATTTTTCTCAGTTTGTTCAGTTTTATCTACCCGGAGTGATTCGCTATCTCCGCAAAGTGCCACCGGTTGATTTCTCGACATTGTGGATAATTCTGGCACTGACTGAGTCAATTTCTTCATCCGTCAGGGTCTTGTTGACGGGTTGCAGGGTTACTTCCACGGCAATGGATTTTTTGCCTGCACCCAGTGAGGCACCTTCAAACAGGTCAAAAATCTGCACATTTCTTATCAGTTTTTTGTCTGAGCCGCTGATTGTTCTGACCAGTGAGGCAGCCTGGATATCCTGATCGATGACAAATGAGAAATCCCGGTGCACCGCTTGCAGGCTGGAAATTTCCAGTGGGGGTTTGGTTCTGGTGGCTTTTTTGCGTGGTTCAGGAATTGAATCGAGCCAAACTTCAAACCCGCACATTGGGCCATTGACATCCATTGCCTCCAGGGTCAGGGGATGAATTTCACCAAAGGTCGCCAGAATGAGTTTTGGTCCCAATTGTATGGTGCCCGAACGTCCAGGATGGTACCAGTCTGGACCACCGGAAATGATCTGGACTTTTGAACCATCCATTCCGCAGGCTTCCAGGACCGCCAGTGCATCGGCTTTCGCGTCAAACACGCCGACAGAACCGGCATTGAATTGCCAGTTTCGACCGGCACCGACAAGACCGGCAGTGCCGCGGCGGATGCCAGCTGCACATCGTTTTTGTCCCGATGGTTCATCGTTTTGGAATATTCCACCGACTTCAAACAGGGCAACATCACTATTGCCACGGTCTGCATTACGTCCTGCTGCGGCCATCAGATTTGGCAACAAAGAGGGGCGCATGTCGCTCATATCTGCTGAAATCGGATTGGCCAGGGCCAGTTGATTTGAACCGCCGCCAAAATGTTCAGCCTGATTTCTGGATATGAAACTCCAGGTAACCGCTTCCAGCATACCGCGTGAAGCCAGGGAACGCTGGGCGCGTTGAACGCGTAATTGTCCGGTGGTCAGAATTTTCTTACCAACGCTGTCAAGAGATGGCAGTGGCAGGGGATCGATGTTATTGACCCCGTGAATGCGCATTACCTCTTCTACCAGATCAGCTTTACCCTCAACATCCGGCCGCCAGCTTGGAACCTTGACGTTTACAATGTCACCCGCCCCATCGTTGTCAAATCCCAGGCGATTGAGAATGTCGGTAATTTGTGATGCGCTGATATCAATACCGGTCAGTCGTTTTACTTCCGAGACTGGAAAGTCGACGGTAAATTGTGATGCTGGAATGCTGCCGGCGATTACCGCTTCAGATGCCGTGCCGCCGCATAATTTTATCACCAGATCAGTTGCGTGATCCAGTCCCGGCTGCATGAACAGCGGGTCTACACCGCGTTCAAAACGGTAGCGGGCATCGGTGATGATTGATAAATCACGTCCGGTGCGGGCAATATTCAAGGGTTCCCAGAGGGCGGATTCAACCAGTACATTAACCGTATCATCCGAACAGCCTGAAGCTTCCCCGCCAATTACGCCGGCGAGTGATTCAACGCCGTCATCATCCGAGATAACGCAATTTTCCGGGTTGAGCTTGTAGGTTTTTCCATCCAGGGCGGTCACTTGTTCTCCCGATCTGGCGCGGCGCACAACCAGGTCACCCGCAACCTTGTCCGCATCAAACACGTGCAGAGGCCGGCCGAGATCAAACGTTACATAATTGGTGATATCGACAAGCGCTGAAATGGGCCTGAGGCCAATGGCCAGCAAACGCTGTTGCATCCATTTGGGGGAGGATTGGTTTTTTACCCCCTTGACATAACGCAGACCAAAAGCAGGGCACAGGCTTTCGCCGTCAAATTCAAGTTTGACATCCACCGGGCAGGCGAATTCGGCATTGGGCTGATTGACTGAAAGCGGTTTTACCTTGCCAATTCCGTAAGCTTCCAGATCGCGGGCAATTCCTGCCACGCCCAATGCATCAGGCCGGTTCGGGGTAATACCGATTTCTATTACCGGATCGTTCAAACCTGCATATTGGGCAAATGAAGTACCAACCGGCGCATCTTCATCCAGATCAATAATCCCGTCATGTTCGTCCGACATATTCAGTTCACGCTCCGAACACATCATGCCGTGACTTTCAACACCGCGTATATTGCCCACTGACAGGGTTACATCAATGCCAGGTATGTAAGTGCCGGGGCCGGCGAAAGCGCCTATCAATCCGGTACGTGCATTGGGAGCACCGCAAACCACCTGAACAAGTTTACCGTCGCCGCGGTCAACTTTCAGCACCCGCAAACGGTCGGCGTCAGGGTGCTGCTCGGCGCTGACCACTTTGGCAATGGTGAATGGCTGGTACTGGGTACGGTCATCAACTTCCTCGACTTCAAGGCCAATCATTGTCAGGGCCTCGATGATTTCATCAAGCGTTGCATCAGTAGCCAGATGGTCTTTCAACCAGGAGAGTGTGAATTTCATGTCTGTTAATTCCTAAGCGCTCAAGCCGCCAAACAAGGTTGGCAGATCAAGGGGTCTGAATCCGTAATGAGAAAGCCAGCGGATATCGGCGTCAAAAAATGCCCGCAGATCCGGCATGCCATATTTCAGCATTGCCAGGCGATCGATGCCGATACCCCAGGCAAATCCCTGATAAATATCCGGATCAAGGCGCGAACCGCGCAATACATTTGGATGCACCATGCCGCAGCCGAGAATTTCCATCCAGTCATCGCCTTCACCGAAACGAACCTCGTTACCCGAACGCTCGCACTGAATGTCGAGTTCAAGAGAAGGTTCGGTGAACGGGAAAAATGAAGGACGAAAGCGCATGCCCAGCTGATCAACTTCAAAAAAGGTCTTGCAAAATTCTTCCAGCACCCATTTCAAATTGGCGATATTGGTGGTCTTGTCGATGACCAGACCCTCAAGTTGATGGAACATCGGGGAATGGGTTGCATCGCTGTCGCAACGATAGGTTTTTCCAGGTATAACAATTCGGATAGGCGGTTCCTGCACTTCCATGGTCCTGATTTGAACCGGCGAAGTATGCGTGCGCAAAAGCCTGGTGGTGCCGTCTTCTTTTTCGTTGAAGAAAAAGGTATCATGCATTTCACGTGCCGGATGGCCTTCCGGGAAATTCAGTGCGGTAAAGTTATAATAATCAGTTTCGATTTCCGGGCCTTCAGCAACGCTAAAGCCCATATCGGCAAAGATTGCGGTAATCTCGTCTTTTACCTGGGTAATGGGATGGATGCGGCCAGCCAGAGCCGGAGAAGTGCGGGTTGGCAAGGTGACATCAACCGCCTCGCTTTTCAGACGTTCGGCAATTGCCGCATGACCCAATACGATTTTACGTGAGGCAATTTCTTCGGTGATGCGTGTTTTTAGGCCATTTAGTGCCGGTCCTGCCTGTTTTCGCTGTTCAGGTGTCATCTGGCCAAGGGTTTTCATTTTGGCCGATATCGATCCTTTTTTGCCAAGACTGGCGACGCGTATATTTTCCAGTACTGCTTCGTCACCGGCATTCTCGATTGAAGCGAGAATTTCTTTTTCAAGAGTTTCAATGTCTGACATGATCCCCAATTTCCATCAATAACAGGTCAAAATGACCTAACAAAAAACCCGCACTGACCTGAGGCCAGCGCGGGTTCCCAATAATTCAATACTATGCCGGGAAGCGCACTTGCCTAATGGACAGCGGCCTCAAAAGCACCAGGTGTGGTTTCTTTCAGATAAGCAAGCGCTTCCTTTGCTTTGCCAACCAAAGCCGCAAATGCTTCCGGCTCATGAATGGCCAGATCGGAAAGAACCTTGCGATCAATTTCGATTTCAGCCTTGTTCAGGCCATCAATCAGACGGCCATAGGTCAAACCATGCTCACGGGCGCCAGCATTGATGCGCTGAATCCACAAAGAGCGGAAATTGCGCTTGCGCACCTTGCGGTCGCGGTAAGCATACTGGGCCGCTTTTTCGACAGCCTGCCTGGCAACGCGAATGGTATTTTTGCGTCGTCCATAATAACCTTTGGCTTTTTTGATTACTTTTTTGTGTTTGGCGTGGGAGGTAACGCCGCGTTTTACACGAGCCATGATCTTTTATCCTTTGGAGTTTCCTGGAACCCGCAGTTTTTTGTTGTTAAAACCTGCGATTAGCCATAAGGGAGGAATTTTTTGACAATACGGGCATCCGCATCACAAAGCGTGGTGGTTCCACGGTTTTGACGGATGAATTTGTTTGACCGTTTGATCATGCCGTGCTGTTTGCCTGCCTGGGTAGCCTTAACTTTACCAGTGGCAGTCAATTTAAAGCGCTTTTTCGCACCTGATTTGGTCTTCATCTTGGGCATTTGCGTTTCCTTTCAAAAGTACCGGCAGACGAAACACAGTTTTGACACTGATAATTCTCTCCATCGCCGGGAAAAATCAAAAGCCCCGCCGACCGTTTGAGTGCGGAGCTTTTCGCTATACAATCAAGACATGGCATGCCCTGCCAGCCGATTGAACTGGCGCGTTATAACGCCAGTATAAATATTTCGCAAGTAAGAATTGACTGTTTTTGGACAAAAATGCTGCCCAAACGGTAATTATTTCGCCGGGGAAATAACCATCATCATTTGACGGCCTTCCAATTTTGGTTCTGCATCGACCTTGGCGATTTTTTCCGTATCCAGCTTCACTTTTTGCAACAGTTCCATGCCCAGTTCCTGGTGAGCCATTTCACGGCCGCGAAAGCGAAGTGTAACCTTGACCTTGTCACCTTCTCCAATAAACTTGCTGATCGATCGCATTTTTACATCATAATCATGCGTGTCGATATTGGGACGCATCTTGATTTCTTTGACATCCTGGGTTTTTTGCTTCTTGCGTGCCTCAGCAGCCTTTTTCTGGGCTTCGTATTTGTACTTGCCCAAATCAAGGATTTTGCAGATCGGCGGTTTGTTGTTGGGAGATATCTCCACCAGGTCGAGACCGTGGTCCCGCGCCATCTCAATGGCGTCGGATATTGCAACTACGCCCTTGTTTTCCCCGTCAGCATCAATCAGCTGAACTTCTAATACATCAATATCTGAATTGGCCCTCGGGCCCTTCTTTCTTTGCGCTTGCGCTCTGTGTGGTCGGCGAATGGTCGTAGGCTCCTCTAAAAAAATAAAATTGGCAGCAAAATTACTACCGCGGTTCATTAGCATGATTCATACAGGGAAGTCATGCGAAATTGACATTCTTTGTTACTTGAATATTGATGTTCATGAATAATGGGGAAATTTTGGATGAATCCAGCATTTTTACAGGTGGGAAATGGTGCGGATATTCGCAGTATTGCCGTGCGAATGACCGCAGGAGGCGATCCGGCGGCGGGCGGTCTGGTGTGGCTGGGCGGATATCGTTCCGACATGGCGGGTACAAAAGCTGAAGCGCTGGATAACTGGGCAATCAACAACGGCCGATCCTGTTGCCGTTTTGACTATTCGGGACATGGTGAATCGGGTGGTAAATTCATCGATGGAACAATATCGCGCTGGCTAGACGAAAGCCTTGCGGTTTTTGATCAGTTTACCGGTGGTCCGCAAATTCTGGTGGGTTCATCAATGGGAGCATGGGTAGCGCTGCGACTGGTACAGGAACTGATTGGACGAAATGAGCATGATCGATTGCGCGGTCTGTTATTACTTGCACCGGCACCTGATTTTACCCATGAACTGATGATGCCGTATCTGAGTGATGAACATAAAAATCAATTGAAAAATCAGGGCTATATGGAAGAGCAATCCGAATATTGCGATGAACCCAACATATTTACCCGCAATCTGTTCGAGGATGGTGAAAAAAACCGGGTAATGACCGGGCCGATTGATACCGGATGTCCGGTTCATATTATCCAGGGCATGAAAGATGAAGACGTGCCTTATCAACATGCAATGAAACTGATGACATATTTACCCGGTGAAAATGTTACAATGACACTGGTGAAAGATGGCGATCACCGGTTATCCAGAGACCAGGATATCAAACTGATGCTGCGTTCGATTGAAAACCTGGAACAGTGACCTAATGTCATCCGTGTCATAAGCAAACAGGAAATCCGGTTATCAAATCTGCATTCATCTATGATCCGCCCGGTGAGGATATTGACATTGTGTATCGCGATGATGATTTGCTGCTGGTGGTAAAACCGGCCGGGCTTTTGAGTGTTCCGGGCAAGCAGGCAAATCACCGCGATTGCCTTGAAAGCCGGATTCAGGCCAGATTCCCCGAGGCACGCATAGTTCATCGTCTGGATATGGCTACGTCGGGAATCATGGTTCTGGCGATGAATGCCAAAGCTCACCGTCATCTTGGTTTGCAATTCGAGCGCCGACATATCAGGAAGGATTATGTGGCCAGGGTATGGGGCAGGGTGGAGGAAGATGAAGGATTGATTGATTTGCCACTGCGCTGTGACTGGCCAAACCGTCCCTTGCAGATGGTCGATCATGAACTTGGAAAGTCGGCGCTGACAAAATGGCAGGTGCTGGAACGCAAAGCCGGTTCATCCATGCTTCTGTTGCTTCCGGAAACTGGCCGCTCGCACCAGTTGCGGGTTCATATGCAAAGTATCGGTCATCCGATCCTGGGTGACCGGTTTTACGCCCATGAAGAAGCGCTCAAGGCTGAAAACCGGTTGATGCTTCATGCGCAGCGTTTGACCCTGTTTCATCCAAATGGCGGTAAAACCTGCGAATTTGTCGATCATGCGCCGTTTTATACCAAGTGATTCAATCTAAGCCGGAAACTCTAACCCCCACCAATCAAAACACCTGCGGCAAACACCAGTACACCTCCCAGCACCACCTGAAAGATTGCCTTGCTCCACGGGGTTTCCATGAATTTGTTTTGTATCCAGGCGATTACCCACAATTCAACAAAGACGATAAAAATGGCGACATAGGTGGCGAGCCAGAAATCGGGAATAAGATAGGGCAGGGCATGACCCAAACCACCCAAAGTAGTCATGATGCCGGTGGCAAGGCCTCGTTTGATCGGCGAACCGCGCCCGGAAATGATTCCGTCATCTGAAGCCACTTCAGTGAACCCCATGGAAATTCCGGCTCCAATTGATGCGGCTATGCCAACCAGGAACGTCGTCCAGGTATTTTGCGTTGCGAATGCCGTGGCGAATATCGGCGCCAGGGTGGATACCGAACCATCCATCAATCCGGCCAGCCCTGGCTGGATGTAGGTCAGAATAAAATCCCGCTTTTCCTTTGCATTCTCCTTGCCGATTGCCTCATCACTCAGATTTCTCGCGCTCGAATCACTGGCGAGGGTGATATGACCGGCCTCGGCTTCAGCCAGATCACCCAACAATGTGCGAATTGAAGCGTCAGTGCACTGTTTTACTGCAGCGGTATAAAACCTGTAGGCCTGGGCTTCCATTTCGGTGGCTTGTTTGCGGGCTTTTTCGACATTCAGGGTTTTTGCCAGCCAGTCGGGTTTGCGATAGAAGAAGCCTTTTACATGTTCGCGTCTTACCAGTGGAATCAGCTCACCGAATTTTTCACGGTGCAATTCGATCAACCAGCGACGATGCTCGTTTTCTTCCTTAGCCATTTCCACAAACATGTTGGCGGTGTCAGGAAAGTCCTCGCGCAGATTTTCTGCAAATGTCTGGTATATGCGGCTGTCATCTTCTTCGTTGGATATGGCGAGTGCCAGGATTTCCTGCTCACTTAGTTGATGAAAATTGCGTTTGTTGAGATTTACCAGTCTGGTGAGCATTTGGTTGGGCCTTGTTTAGAACTGTTCTAACCTATTGCTCCCGAGGAACAAGTCAACCGTGTTTGAACAAACATCGCGTATGTGGTAAAATTGGCTGTGTATAGGCTGTTGGCATCTGCTTTGCGGAACTTTCCCCGTCGCATCGCCCATTGCAACATTATACCAGATGAATATATTGTTGTCAGGCCACAACCGAATGCAAAGGCCGGTAATATTTTTGACAAGTAGCCCATGACTGTACCAACTACCCCAGAAAATCCTTCATTGTCGATGCTGGAGGAACTCGACCAGCGTTCGCGCGATATTTTTCGTGCGATAGTCGAAACCTATCTGGAAACCGGCGATCCATTGGGATCGCGTACGCTTTCGCGATATCTGTCAAGTATCTCAGTCAGTCTTTCTCCGGCAACTATTCGAAATGTGATGTCTGACCTGGAATTGATGGGCCTGATATATTCTCCCCATACATCGGCAGGCCGAATGCCGACAAATTCCGGCCTAAGATTTTTTGTTGACAGTTTTCTTGAGTTTGGCAATCTGACCGACAAGGATCGAACGGAAATAAGGTTAAAATTCAATATAGCTTCGCCGGGGCAAACCCTTGACAATGTATTGACCGAGGCAAGTCAGGTCTTGTCTGGCCTGTCTCAGTCTGCGGGATTGGTGATCACTGCAAAAAGTGACATGCGGCTCAAGCACATTGAGTTTATCCGCCTTGAACAAACCAAGGCCCTGGTTGTCATTGTCGGTGAAAATGGCTCTGTTGAAAATCGCATCATTGAATTGCCGGCCGGTATCACTGCTTCCAATCTTTCGGATGCAGCTAATTTCCTTAATGCAAGACTGACCGGCAGAAATATATCAGAGGCAAAGGGTGAATTGCGCGTTCTGCACAACGCGCTACGAAATCAACTGGACCTGCTGGCAGGAAGAATGGTCGAACAGGGTGTGGCGGTATGGGCAGGAGTTACGGAAACTGATCCCGGCCATCTGATACTGACTGGCCAAGGAAATCTGATCGGGAATCTGGGAGCAACTGAAGATCTGGAATCAATCAGCCAGTTATTTGATGAAATTGAAGCCAAGGAAGGTATTCTTGATCTGCTGCAACTGGCAGAAGAAGGTGATGGAGTACGAATTTTCATCGGCTCCGAGAATAAATTGTTTTCGCATTCAGGCTCTTCGGTAATTGTGGCGCCTTACCATGACGGCAATCAGCGTGTTGTCGGCGCACTGGGTATTATTGGCCCTACCAGGCTAAATTATTCACGTGTTGTACCGATGGTTGATTACACAGCGAAGGTTGTCAGCAGGTTTTTACGCTAAAAATTGGAAAAGATACATGTAATTACACAAAATGACTTGATTTTTGTCGATCAAACGCAAATATCAAACCCAAATGAATTCTTTACCCCTTTATTGATTGAATGGATGGCCTGATGACGGGAAAAACCGAACATCAAGAAGAATACTCTGACCTGGAGCGGGAAGTGGCAGCAAAAATTGATCAACCGCTTGGCGTCGACAAGCAATCGCTAGAAGAAGCCGCTGATGCGATACTGAAAGCCGGTAGTGTGAAAACCGGCGATACCGAAGATAATGCGGAAGCGGGCAGTGATGAGCTGGCCGATCCGCTCGTTGCTTTGGTCAATGATTTAAAGTCGGTACATGCGGAAAAGGATGATTTGCAGAACAAACTCCTGCGCACTGCCGCAGAAATGGAAAATTTGCGAAAACGCACACGCAAGGAGATTGCTGACGCGAGAGATTTTTCTATTGCTTCATTTGCCCGTGACCTGCTTGGTGTGAGTGACAATTTGCGCCGCGCGATAGATGCCGTTCCGGCGGAGGAAGCTGAAGCTGACACTTCCGGTCTGAAAAATCTGATGGAAGGTGTGTCTATGACAGAGCGCGAATTACTGTCAGCGCTTGAAAAACACAAAGTCAGGAAAATGTCGCCAAAGGGTGAGAGGTTTGATCCGAATTTTCATCAGGCGATGTTTGAAGTTCCCAACAAAGACATTCCAAATAATACAGTTGTGGAAGTCGTACAGGAAGGCTATTTCATTGGTGAACGCATGTTACGCCCGGCAATGGTTGGTGTATCAAAAGGCGGTCCAAAAAAAGCCAGGCACGAAACTGCCGGTGAGGACGAAAGTCAAACAACCGATGAATCCTCATAGAAATCCGTCTGAATTTCTACTGCAGTATGTCGGAATCAGCTGGATGCCTCGTTTGCGGGTCCTGACCTTGGGACCTGGTGAGATTGTGACAGACTGACATGACCCAGATATTGCATTCAGGTACACTATATCGGGCAGGTACACTATATCGGGTAGACAATATACAATTTTTGAATCCGTCTGCTGCGATTTGGCTGCAACCTATATGTGAGTGTTGCGGTTGAATGGCAAAAAAGCATCAACTATCAGCCAGCCTGATGAATTATGCTGTTGTCAGCGATCAGTTGACTGAATTGGCTACGCAAAATGGCGGTGATGGTTCATCATGGCCTGTTCGCGCAAATGTTCTGGAAATTCTCAAACAAGCAAATGCCGAAGGCAGGAAAAAAGCGGAGGCTCAACTTTGCGGGGATGGTAATGGCAAACAATGCGCACGGCTGATATCCGGTTTGCAGGATGACCTTATCAAACTGATTTACGAATTTGCTGTCGCACATGTTTATCGCGCGACCAATCCAACAGCGGCAGAAGTCATTGCCATTGTTGGCGTTGGCGGATATGGCCGGGGAACCCTGGCGCCAGGTTCTGACATCGATTTGTTGTTCCTGATGCCCTACAAGCTGACAGCATGGGGTGAACAGCTTATTGAATACATCCTTTATATGCTTTGGGACATGGGTTTCAAAGTTGGTCATGCGACTCGCGATATCAACGAATGCATGCGCCAGGCAAAAGAGGATATGACGATACGTACCTCAATATTGGAGGCCCGTTATCTGTTGGGTGATGAGAGTTTGTTTGATGAACTGGTTGAACGTTTCAATAAAGAAATTGTGAAGGGCAGTGCCGCCGAATTCATCGAAGCAAAACTGGCAGAGCGTGATATCCGGCATGAAAAATCCGGCCAGTCGCGCTACCTGGTTGAACCCAACGTAAAAGACGGCAAGGGTGGATTTCGGGATCTGCACACTCTGTTCTGGATTGGTAAATATTACTATCAGGTGACCCGGCAGTCGCAACTCGTAAAGGCCGGACTTTTTACCAGAGGCGAGTACAAGCAATTTAAACGCGCGGAAGAATTTCTCTGGACGGTGCGTTGTCATCTGCATTTCCTGACGGGACGGGCGGAAGAGCGCCTGACGTTTGATCTGCAACGAGAAATGGCTGAACGGCTGAATTATCTGACCCGCGGTGGCATGCTGGATGCTGAGCGGTTTATGAAGCACTATTTCCTTATTGTGAAGCAGGTTGGCGACCTGACCCTGATTGTTTGCTCGCAACTGGAAGAGCAACAGGCGAAATCGGTAAAGGGAATTAATGGCCTAATTCGCTCGTTTACCCGTAGAAAAATACGTAAGATCAAGAATTCCGGCGATTTCGTCAATGATAACGGTCGTATCAACGTTGGCGATAAGAATTGCTTTGTCAAAGACCCCGTCAATCTCATCAGATTGTTCAAACTGGCGGATGAAAACAACCTGGATTTCCATCCAGATGCCATCCAGCTTGCCAGTCGATCGCTTAAATTGATTGATCGCGAAATTCGTGTTGATCAACTGGCCAATGGGCTTTTCCTTGAAATACTGACCAGTCGCAACAGGCCGGTTTTCTTATTGAGAAAAATGAATGAATCTGGTGTGCTGGGCAAGTTCATTCCTGCTTTTCGCCGCATTGTCGCGATGATGCAGTTTAATATGTATCACCATTTTACCGTGGATGAGCACCTGCTCAGAACCGTTGGTGCGTTGGCTGGTGTTGAAAGTGGAGAATTATCCGGTGATCATCCCCTGGCCAGCAGAATTCTTCCGGAAATCAGAGACCGCATACCAATTTATGTTGCTGCATTCCTGCATGACATTGCCAAGGGTGGAAAAGAAGACCATTCGACCGGGGGGGCAAAAATCGCAAGAAAATTATGTCCCAGGCTGGGTTTGTCAAAAAGCCAGACAGAACTTGTTTCATGGCTGGTTTCAGAACATTTGACGATGAGCAATACTGCTCAATCCAGAGATTTGAGTGATCGCAAGACAATAGAGAATTTTGCCAATACCGTTCAGACCCTGGATCGGTTGCGTCACCTTCTTGTGCTTACAGTATGCGATATTCGGGCAGTTGGACCAGGAGTCTGGAACGGATGGAAAGGCCAGCTACTTCGAAATTTATATGAAGAAACCGAACCTATACTGACAGGTGGATTTTCTCAACAAAACAGAAGTGGACGGGTCGAGCTGGCCAGAGATATGTTAGCCAGTGCATTGTCCGACTGGGATAGTAGTGGAATCAAACGGGTGCTGGCGCTTCCCTATGATTCATATTTCCTTTCAACTGACCCCGATGCCCAGCCACGTCATATGCGGTTTATCAGGGATAGCGATGAGGCAGCGTTGGCATTTGCCTATGATGTATTTGTCCGTGATTTTGAACAAATAACCGAAATATCAGTCCTTGCGCCAGACCATCCCCATTTACTTTCAACTGTTGCTGGTGTCTGCTCTGCAGCAAATGCCAATATTGCCGGTGCTCAGATCCACACGCTCAGAGACGGGCGTGCGCTTGATACAATACTGATCAATCGCAAATTTGATAGTGATGATGATGAGCAACGCCGGGCGAATTCAATCGGAAAACAGATTGGCGATGCCCTGAGCGGAACCATTGATTCAAAGCCGCCAATCAAGGCGACCAGTCTGTTACCTGCGAGACGAGAAGCGTTTCAAGTAGATTCGAAAGTGCTGATCGACAATGGATTATCAAACAAATTCAGTGTGATTGAAGTTGAGGGGCTGGACAGGCAGGGTTTGCTGGCGGAATTGGCTGAGGAACTTTCAAACCTCAACCTGGATATTGGCTCAGCTCAAATTGTCACGTTTGGTGAAAAAGCCGTTGATACATTCTATGTGACAGATCTTACCGGGCTTAAAATCACAAATAAGGCTCGCAAAAACAAAATCAAGGATGCCCTGATCAAGATTATGGGATAGAAAAACATGATTTCCATATGGTAATGACTGTATGATGTCAGGGTCAGGACTCGCTCCAGCTGGATGCCGGGGAAATCACAAGAAAGAACCATATGGGCTTGTTTGGTAAATTTGTTACGGTGGGGGGAGCTACTTTGGCAAGCCGATTTTTGGGTTTTGCCAGGGAAATGCTTATAGCATCTGTTTTGGGAGCAGGCCCGGTCGCTGATGCATTTTATGCGGCATTCAGGTTTCCAAATCTTTTTCGCAGGTTATTTGCCGAAGGTGCTTTTAACTCGGCTTTTGTGCCTGTGTTTTCCAGTGAACTTGAATCCGATGACCGGCAGCAGGCAAAACTCTTTGCTGAAAATGTCCTGAGTTACCTGGTACTGATCTTGATTATTCTTACGGCTATTGCAGAAATCGCCATGCCGTTGCTGGTAGGCACTATTGTTGCGCCAAGATTTGTGACAAATCCGGACAAATTCAATTTAACCATTGAATTGACCCGGGTGATGTTTCCGTTCCTGTTCTGCATGTCGGTTGTCGCGATGCTTTCAGGAGTTTTGAATTCTCTGCGCCATTATTTTGTTCCAGCGATAATTCCGGTAATTCTCAACATTATTCTGGTTGGTGCTTTACTATTTGCCCATTACCTGAAACTTGAAGCATTCTCTGTTGGGCGAGTGCTGGCATGGGGGGTTATGGGAGCGGGAATAGTTCAATTGGGTTTGCTTTATTATGCAGCCTCGCGGCAGGGATATGCCTTGAAGTTGAAAATTCCGCGTCCTTCAAAAAAGGTTAAAAAACTTCTAGTGCTTGCCTTTCCGCTTGCCTTGACGGGTGGAATTACGCAGATAAATCTGCTGGTCGGTCAAATTATTGCCTCGGCCCAGGATGGCGCAATTGCAATCCTGAATTATGCAGACCGAATCTATCAGTTGCCGCTGGGTGTTGTGGGAATTGCAATTGGGGTTGTATTGCTGCCTGAGCTGACCCGGGCACTTGCCTCTTGCGATGATGATGAAGCACAGAAACTGCAAAGCAAGTCCCTTGAATTTGCACTGCTGCTGACACTTCCAGCCGCTGTGGGACTATTTTTCCTGCCTGGTCCGATTGTCAACATTTTATACGAGCGCGGTGCTTTTAGCGCGGAGACCACGATATTAACTGCGTCTGCTTTGGCAGCATTTGCCGTGGGACTGCCATCGTTTGTATTGCAGAAGGTATTTCAGCCAACATATTTTGCCCGCTTTAACATGAGAGCACCAATGTGGTTTGCGGCGGCATCCGCGGTTACCAATATTGCCGGCAGCCTGTTGCTCTTTCCCAGCTTTGGCCATGTCGGGATTGCTATCTCTACCAGTATCGCCGGGTGGGTAAATGCGATTTTGCTTATATCGGGCCTGATGCGCAGCAGAAATTATCAATTTTCAGGCCAGACAATAACCAGGCTGATAAAAATCGGGTTGGCATCAGCAGCGATGGGTTTGCTATTATTCCTGTGTGCGGATTTGACCGAGCAAATGACGGCAGACAGTGGCTTATTGATCAGGATTGCAATTTTGCTGGCAATCATTGGAACCGCCGCAATCGTTTATTTTGGATTATTGGTGATCAGCGGTGCGATCAGTTTTCGAGAGTTGAATTCACTGCTGTCGAGAAAAAAAACCAGTTCTGAAAAATAATGTCGCTTGCATCATTTAAACTACTCCGCCATAACGCAAAAACTAACAATCCCTGAGCCAGCTATGACAAATTTGAAAAATCGGGTTTTTTCCGGTGTTCAACCCACCGGTAATCTTCACCTTGGTAATTATCTTGGAGCAATCAAACGTTTTGTCGCTCTCCAGGAAAGCCATGACTGTATTTATTGCGTGGTGGATATGCATGCGGTGACAACGTATCAGGACCCGGCGGAACTGACTGGCAATATCAGAAGTGTGACCGCGGCTTTTTTAGCCTCAGGAATTGATCCTGAAAAACACATTGTTTTCAATCAGTCACAGGTAACCCAGCATGCGGAACTTGCCTGGTTGTTCAACTGTGTTGCACGCATGGGTTGGCTAAACCGGATGACCCAGTTTAAAGAAAGGGCCGGTAAAAACCGTGAGAATGCTTCTGTTGGTCTGTTTTCATATCCAAATCTTATGGCTGCCGATATCCTGCTTTACAAATCAGATTTTGTACCTGTCGGTGAAGACCAGAAACAACATCTGGAACTGACACGCGATATTGCCGCAAAATTCAACAATGATTTTGCCAGGCGTATATCTGAATTAGGATTTGGTGACAGTTATTTCCCGATGACAGAGCCGTTGATTGGTGGTCCGGCAGCGCGGGTGATGAATTTGCGTGATGGCACCAGGAAAATGTCGAAATCTGAAGTTTCTGATTTATCCCGCATAAATCTCACAGATGATCGTGACACAATCGTAAAAAAAATTCGCAAGGCAAAGACTGATGCAGAACCGTTGCCTGGCAATGTTGAAGGGCTGGAAAACCGTGCTGAAGCGGATAATCTGGTAGGGATTTATGCGGGGATCAATGACACTGATAAAGAGGCAGTGATTGCGGAATTTGGTGGTAAGCCGTTTTCTGAGTTTAAACCGGCTTTGGCCGAACTGGCGGTCGAGAAACTCGCGCCTATCAGTGCAAAAATGCGCGATCTTTTGGCGGAGCCGGAAGAAATTGATGCAATTTTGTGCGATGGCGCCGATAAAGCACGTGAGATAGCGGTCAAGACGATGCGCGAAGTGCGTGAAATATACGGATTTGTCGGCAGAAAATAGGTTTATGTCTTATTGCGTGTGAACCCTGCATTTTGCCAGACAGGCTGTGATGTGGGAAGCTATCAACATTTTTTTGTTACCATCGCAAAAACTTGATTATCATGCTCAATACAAATATATACAGTTTGGAATATTTCTAAACTGACCCCTTGCTATCAAATTCAAAAGGACATGCTGATGTTCATCCAGACCGAAGCAACGCCAAATCCGGCAACCCTGAAATTTCTACCGGGTCAGCCCGTGGTTGAAGAGGGCTCATATGATTTTCGCAGCGTGGAAGATGCAGCGAATTCTCCCTTGGCAATACGCCTGTTTGATCTGAAAGATGTTACGGGAGTATTTTTCGGCTATGATTTCGTTACGATAACAAAAAATGACGATGCAGACGGTTTGGACTGGCAACATCTGAAGCCGGCTATTCTGGGCGTAATCATGGAACATTTCATGTCAGGTGACCCGGTGCTTGTGGGCCAGCAGAGTATTAGCGGAGATTTGGGCGAAGAGTTTTTTGAACCCGAGGACGAGAAAACTGTTGAACTGATCAAGGAATTGCTGGAAACCCGTGTGCGCCCGGCGGTAGCCCAGGATGGTGGTGATATTGCCTTTCGTGGATTTAGAGAAGGCATTGTCTATCTTCACATGCGTGGTGCCTGTGCCGGATGTCCGTCATCCACTGCAACGCTTAAACACGGTATTCAAAATCTGTTACGCCATTTTATTCCGGATGTTGAGGAAGTAGAAGCTATTTGATTCTTGCCGAGTTATGCCAAATGAGTCAATATCAACTTCCTTTGCTATTAGTTTGTTGATCCATGGCCGCACTTTCCATCGATACCGCTGCAAATTTATGTGCAGTAGCAGTTAATGATGATAATTCCGGTGAATCATTGTCGGTTGTCAGTCATGATATTGGTCGCGGTCACGCCGAAATCCTGATGGATGTCATAGATGAGGCGATGAATCAGGCCAGCATGGGTTATAAAGACCTTGAGCGGGTAATTGCAACTATCGGGCCAGGAAGTTTTACCGGGGTGCGCGTCGGCATATCGGTGGGGCGGGCAATTGGACTTGGATTATCCATACCTGTTGTTGGCGTATCAATTTTGCAGGCAAGTGCGCAATATGCCGTGCAGGTGGGCAATGGCCAAAATGCTCAAAAAAAAATCTCCGTGATAATTGATGCCAACAGAGACGAATTCTATTTTCAGCCGTTTCAAAATGGTATTCCTGTGCAAGACGCCAAGATTTGCAAATTTGACTATTTACTGAATAATCATGACACACAAAATTTGGAGAACATTGTAATCTGCGGATCAGGTGCAAAAAAATTCAGCGAAGAAGCGGTTGTGTCAAATGATGAAGCCAATTTTACGATTGCACACCAACTGGCTACTGCGCCAATAGAGAGTGTTGCCACAATTGGTTTGGCGGAGGCAATTCCAAAAATGCGACCCGAACCGCTTTATCTTCGCGGTGCAGATGCAAAACAACAACAGGGTTTTGCGGTATTGCGTGCCGATAGCCAAAACACAAAAACGGTTTCATGAGATTGTTTCGAAAATACGAATTTCATGTATCCGAAGCACGGATTGAAGATTATTCATTCCTCGAAAATATTCATGCTCAGGGATTTGATCGCGCCTGGAGTGTGGATGAACTTGCCGCCACATTGGCTGGCAAAGGAACGAAATGTTTTGTAGCCAATATTCATGGTGAAGGTTCGAAGGGCCCAAAAGGCTTTGTCATCATCAGAACATTGGCAGGTCAATCGGAAGTTCTGACCATTGCAATAGACAAGGCTTTTCGAAAACGTGGAATTGCCAGATTGTTGTTGGAATATGTGATAAGGACGCTTCAAGCGGATCGAGTTGAACAATTATTTCTGGAGGTCAGCGAACATAACGTTGCAGCGCTGGGTTTGTACAAATCGCTCAGTTTCAAGCAGGTTTCCCAACGCAGAGCATATTACCGAATTCGGCCCGACAACAACCAGGGCATGGCCGATCAAAAGGGAAATGCGCTTGTCATGCAACTGGAACTTCGCTAGAGACTGCTAGACCCATTCTGGTTTACACGGAAGGGGTCTAGACTCCCAGTCAATTGATTTGTACTCAGGGATTGTTATTCCCAGCAATATTGCAGGCCGGTGTTATGAAAACTTCAAGCATAGAAGATCTCTGTACGCAAAAGGGTGTTCGCATGACCGGGCAGCGCCGGATCATTGCTCAGGTGCTGGACCGTGCCTTTGATCATCCTGATGTGGAAGAACTCTACCGTCGTTCTGTGGCCATTGATGAGAATATTTCGATTGCAACGGTTTATCGCACGGTTAAGCTACTGGAAGAATTCAACATCATAGAGCGGCACGATTTTCGTGATGGGCGTTCGCGCTATGAACCTGCACCGGAAGATCATCATGATCATCTGATCGACCTTAAATCCGGCAAAGTCATTGAGTTTACCAGTATTGAAATTGAGAAATTGCAGGTAGAGATTGCTCGTAAACTGGGCTTCAAACTGGTTGATCATCGTCTGGAACTTTATGGCATTCCCTTAGTATCAGATAGTGATGGTGAGGAAGCTGAATGATCGCGGTATTGCGTCTGTTGGCCGCGATTCCGCTGGTTTTGATATTGACTCTGATCCTGGCTCCCCTGCAATTGTTATCCAGGGCTCTGAATATCAGTCTGGCGGGGAAAATTCCGTTGTGGTTTCATCGTTTGCTTTTAAGAGTCATAGGGGTGCGTGTGAAAGTTCATGGAGAATTTTCCAGAGCCCATCCCTTGTTGTTGGTGTGTAACCATGTTTCCTGGCTTGATATCATGGTCATGGGAAGCATCAAGGAACTGTGTTTCATTGCAAAGGCTGAAGTAGCAACATGGCCGATCATCTCCCGGTTGGCGAAAATGCAGGGTACTGTATTTGTTGATCGGCAAAGAAGTAACCACGCTGCAATGCAGGCTGATACTATTGCTTCACGCCTGCTTCATGGTGATGTGATGGTATTGTTTGCAGAAGGGACTACGGGGGATGGCAACAGGATACTTCCTTTTAACAGTTCTCTTCTGGGTGCAGCCCAATATGCACTTCGCCAATCACATATCGACATGGTTGCTGTGCAACCGGTGGCAATCTCCTACACCCGCCTGCATGCTATGCCACTGGGGAGGCGATTTCAAAGTGAGGCCTCATGGCCTGGAGATGTTCCCCTGATCTCGCATCTGGTCAATATTCTGATAAAGTCAGCCTTTGATGTTGATGTTGTGTTGGGAAATCCCCTGGATTTTACAGCCACATCCAACCGCAAAGCGGTGGCAAGGACGGCAAGCGATCAGGTGTCGCTGATGTTCGCCCGGGCTATGAAAAGCAGTTTGTAATGTCGCCACTTCTACCCCATCATGCGTTCTTGAACAGAGTCAAAGATGTTGACCTGCGTCTTTGCTGCCTCTAAAACGCCCCGGTATTTGAATAATCTGGAAGTAACATGAGTGAAGTTTCATCATCAACAGGCGCTGGAGACCGGCAATCCACAATTGAGCCAGTTGGTAGGCGAAAGGTATTTATCAAGACCTATGGCTGTCAGATGAATGTATATGACAGTGAACGCATGGGTGATGCGTTGGCTGGTGATGGTTATGTTGTAACGACCAGTGTCGAGGAAGCCGACCTGATCCTGCTCAATACCTGCCATATCCGCGAGAAGGCAGCAGAAAAAGTTTATTCTGATATTGGCCGATACAGAAAATTCAAGGAAAACAAAGCCGTCATGGGGCAGAATCTGGTAATCGGTGTTACAGGTTGTGTAGCTCAGGCTGAGGGAAAAGAAATTCTTCATCGTGCCAGAGCCGTAGATCTGGTGGTTGGTCCCCAAACCTATCACCGCTTGCCGCAAATTGTTGCCAGGGCGCTGGATGGAGAAAGGGTTGTTGATACTGAATACGCAACTGAAGATAAATTTGAGTATCTCCCAAAACCCGATGCATCACAAACAAGGAATCGTGGTGTTACCGCATTTCTGACAATTCAGGAGGGATGCGATAAATTCTGCACCTTTTGTGTTGTCCCCTATACCCGGGGTTCAGAACAATCGCGTTCGGTTGAGCAAATTGTCAAGGAAGCGGAGCGTTTGACTGATTCAGGCGTGAGAGAGATCACTTTACTGGGTCAAAATGTCAATGCCTGGCATGGCGAGGGACCTGATGGCAGCGAATGGGGTCTGGGGGAATTATTATTTGAACTGGCCCGGCTTAACGGTCTGGACAGGTTGCGCTATACGACTTCTCACCCCATTGATATGCCTGATGACAGCAGGGATAGTTTGATCGCTGCCCATCGGGATCTGGAAATATTGATGCCATATTTGCATTTGCCGGTTCAATCCGGTTCAGATCGCATCCTGAAAGCCATGAATCGTCATCACACAGCTGATGATTATCTAAGAGCCATCGACCGGTTTCGGTCTGTTCGTTCGGATATTGCCATATCAGGTGATTTTATCGTTGGATTTCCGGGTGAAAGTGATGCTGATTTTGCTGAAACCTTGAATCTGGTTAGACGGGTTGAATACGCGTCTGCATTTTCATTTCGTTACAGCCCAAGGCCAGGAACGCCAGGTGCGGTGATGAAGAATACGGTATCACTTCAGACCGCATCAGACAGGTTGCAGGAATTGCAGGCTCTGCTTAATTTCCAGCAGCATGATTTCAATAAGAAATGTGTTGGAAAAACCATGGATGTGTTACTAGAAAAATCCGGCAAAAAAACAGGACAATTAATTGCGCGTTCTCCATGGTTGCAATCGGTTATTCTAAACGATAGCGTTGATAATATTGGTGATATAATAACTGTAGAAATTACCGATGGCGGTCCAAACAGCCTGGTCGGAATTTAGATCTGGAATTTGGTGCAAACAGGAAATGGTGTGAATTAATTGAAAAGCCTAGATAATGTCAAAGATTTGCCAGGTGAGAGCGATCAGCACCATTCTTCCACCATAGCCGAAGATGTCGCCCATGAGATTATTTCGTTTGATGATAACAGGCATGCCGGAATATTATTCGGAAAATATGATGAGCATTTGGCACTGATTGAGCAAAAGCTGGGAATTGAAGCGGTGGCGCGCGGCAATGAAGTGGTTTTGCGCGGCGACCCGATAATGGTGCACCGGGCAAAAGTAACTTTGCAACATTTATATTCGATACTGCAGTGCGGCGAAAATGTTGAGACTGGCGATGTTGACGGAGCGATACGGATGTCAGATTCAGGTGAGCATGAACCGGTTCTGCAAAATTCAGACAAACCTCGGTCCAAATCCGTTGATGCGGGCGCAAGCATTACCACTTTCAAGAGAACGGTAAATGCCAGAACCCACAGGCAAAGTGCCTATATTAGTGCAATGGCAGGCGGTGAACTGGTTTTTGGTGTTGGACCAGCGGGTACCGGCAAAACCTATCTTGCTGTTGCCTATGCCGCTTCGTTGCTGGAGCAGGGTGCCATTGACCGGATTATTCTTTCGCGACCCGCTGTGGAAGCAGGGGAGAGGCTGGGTTTTCTACCCGGTGACATGAAAGAGAAAGTGGATCCCTACCTGCGCCCCCTTTATGATGCGCTTTATGATATGATGCCGGGCGACAAGGTTGAACGGGCGATAACATCAGGGGTAATCGAAATCGCACCGCTGGCGTTTATGCGCGGGCGCACACTGGCCAATTGTGCAATTATCCTTGATGAGGCGCAGAATACGACTTCAATGCAAATGAAGATGTTTCTAACCCGATTGGGAGAGAATTCCTGTATGATAGTCACCGGAGACCCAAGCCAGATTGATCTGCCTGCCGGTCAGAAATCAGGTCTGGTGGAAGCGCTGGATATTCTCAAGAATGTCAATGATATCAAGCAGGTCAGGTTTACCTCAGCAGATGTAGTGCGTCATCATCTGGTTACCAAGATCGTGGATGCCTATGATAACTCAACCCGGAAATACCGGCAAAACACCTAATCTTTACCGGGCAGGTACGGCTAATTTGCCAATATTGAAACCGGTACTGGCGGCATGATTGTTGAAAACAGGAATAAACTGGTGAGTGTGCTTCCGCTTATTGAAATGAATGTCGTCTGTGACGGGTGGCCGGTGGAAACCCGGTTGTCCGAATTGACAGATGAATGCATAACATCCGTTATCTCCGCGGCCCAACTGAGATTGCCTTCAGATGCACAATTGAGTCTGTTGTTTAGCGATGATAAAGCGATAAAGGAGCTGAATAACCGGTTTCGGGGCATTGATAAAGCGACTAATGTCCTTTCTTTTCCTGGAAGTGATTTGATGCCTGGAGGCGTGGCACCAGGTGTTCTGGGAGATATTGCATTTGCATTACAGACGATAAAAAGAGAAGCAATCCTTGAAGATAAGCGTTTTGATCACCACTTGTCTCATCTAATGATTCATGGATTCTTACATCTTTTCGGCTATGATCATCTGGAAGATGATGAAGCCAGGAAAATGGAACACATTGAGATAGCAGCACTAGCCAACCTGGGGATTGAAAATCCATACGATGATTCTCAACCTGTCCCGGATAAAAACAAAGAATGAAATGAACGACTTTGAGCGCAGTATAAAGGCTGAAGCGGGTAATAAAGACCAATTATTGCAACTTCGGCCAGAAACAAACCAAACTTCTGATGTCAACGATGCAGAATTAGTTCCACCTGGAAATGGTTCCGAATATGAAGATTCCAAACTGGCCGCAAAAACCGGCTGGTTGCAGCGTATGTTTGGTGTTGGAAGATCCGATGCGACAAAAATACGCGAGAATTTGGCCGATGTCCTGGCCAAGGAACACCCGGCAGTTGATGGTTTTACTGTTGAAGAAAAAACCATGCTCAATAATGTACTGCGTCTGCAGCACATTCGTGTCGAGGAAGTAATGACGCCACGCGCTGAACTTGAAGCGATTGATATGGAAACAGGTTTGGGTGATTTGCTGACGGCTTTTGAGGAGACCGGCCACTCCCGGCTTCCTGTTTATGCCGAATCGCTGGATGATCCACGCGGCATGGTTCATATCCGTGATATTGTTGCTCATATCACCGAAACCGCCAGATTGAGTAAAGCTGAAGTCGCGGCCCGCAAGAGAAAACTTCCTGCCAATCTGGATCTTAAAAAAGTGTCTCTTTCGAAGCCCCTGAGTGAATTAAACCTGTTGCGGGAAGTGCTATTTGTCCCACCTTCCATGCTGGTTTCCGACCTGATGGAAAAAATGCAGGCGGTGCGTATTCAGATAGCACTGGTGATTGATGAATATGGCGGAACAGATGGCCTGGTTTCCCTGGAGGATTTGGTTGAAGTCATCGTTGGTGATATTGAGGATGAACATGATGAAGAAGAAGCCGATCTGATTGTTGAAAAAGCAAAAGGCGTATTCATTTGTGATGCCAGGGCAGAGCTGGAAGATATTATCGAAAAGATAGGCAATAATTTTAATATCGGTGAAATGGGCGATGATGTTGAGACCATCGGCGGTCTGATTTTTGCTATTATTGGCAGGGTTCCAGTACGCGGCGAAGTCATTGAAGCGCTGGGCTTTGAATTTCGTGTAATAGATGCAGATCCCAGGCGCATCAGGAAAATTGAAATGGAGCGCTCGACAAAACGCGCTCGTGTATCTCCTGCGTAGAGCCCTTGGTGGTTCAATGTAGCCCTGAAAGGTTACAGATCACGACAGCTTCCGCTTTGCGCCAGTTCCCTTCAGCACGGCTGAGATCGGTCATGCAGCAGCCATTTGCCGTTCTTTAGAAACCAGGTTTTCGTGCAGGTATAGTTGCACTTCATTGCCTTGTTTGGGTTGTTACAGCAAAACACGGAATAGACGATATCGGGTTTTGCATCGCCATTAAGATCAATTGCTGCTTTTAGGACCTGCAAAGACGTGCCTGGTGGCAGGTCGGATGCAGAAATCCGGCTGACAGGGACGTACCGGGCCGTGGGAACAGGCGGGCTAAGAATCCCGACATCGAACGGATAGCTTGAATTGCGACCCGGTACCGGTTTTACCGTCTTGAGCAAACTTTTCTTAACCGGCTCCAATTCAACCTCGAACCACGGCCTGTCTTCGGGTGTGCACTGTGCGCCTTTGGTAGTCTTCAATACCCTCAAAGCAAAGCTGTCTACGTCTTGGCTAAAAGGCACCACCGTGACGGGTACTCCGATGCCGGGCCGATTGCGAAATGAAAAAATGTTAACGATTTCCACCTTGTCATCAAAGCGAAAAATCACGCCGGATGCAATTTCACTCGGACCACTGTTGGCAAATGCAGAAACCGCTGAAAAACCGGTCAGAATAAGACCAAGTTTCATTTTTTTCATCATGTTACACCTCAACGAAAGTGGTCAGACGATACAATATAAACATGAAAGCCTCTAGCCTGAAAAAATCACGAACAAACACGATGCAATCCGATTTTCGCATCGAAATCAACCTGTTGCGGTCAAGATATAAGTTTTGCCGAGGGGTACACTTTGTACCCGAGCTATTTTCCCAAACGTGGCATCCAATTTTTGAAGACAAGGCTCCCGGTCGAAATTTTTCTGTATAAATCATTGATTCAGAAAAGATAATCTGCGTCAGTAAATTTACGCTGAGATATCATCGCGAGATCATTGTCTTGACTACGCAGTTGGTGAATTATTCGGGTTAGCTCAATCTGCAAGGATCAAAACTTCAACATCCTTCATTGACACAGTCAGCTTCACCGAACACCTCGGATTACCGATCTTGCCGCATCCTAACACCTGGCATTTGCCATAACTGTCAAGAGCCGTGTGTGCATAGTGATTCAGATTTGAATCAGCGTGGAAATTCATTTTGTTTTAGCAGATCTCGATACGGCGGTTCATTCGCCATAAAAGCAGCGGTTAGCAACATAGGCGTCACCAATACCAACGGCGCGGTATTCATGTTTCCACTGGTTTGCTTCCTCACGGCTTCCGGGACCCTTGGCAACCACCCAAAACCCTCTTCCAGCATTCGGACTGTTGGAGTAATCCAATCCCCAGGCGGCTCCGCCGATTGCGTTGGCACGCTGGTTCGCTGTCTCGAAACTCCCGAAAGCACCCGCAAAAGCGAAGTACCCGCAGCTGTCAGCGGCGGAAACGGGAGTTGTCGAAAGTCCGTAGGAGGCTGCAAACAGCAGCGCAGCAGTTAAAATCGACTTATTAACTCTTTTGAACATCAATTCATTCCTTTTGGTTTTTTGAACAATGACGCCCTTGATGAAAGAACTAACTGAACAAGGCTGAAATGGTGCTGAATGGTTCGGTCAGGATTGGTTCACAGAGCGTCTGGTTGGTCAGGCGTTGTGCCCCTCCCATGATCTGAAGATGGTTGTTGGAAACACCGGCTGCTGTGCAATATGATACAGTGCGATGGGGGGTTAGGGCCATTAGGGTACCGATTTGGCGGTTCGTTTCCTATGCGCACTACTATAACAGCCCGCCAACTTTTGTACATCCAAAGAGGCTTGAGAGGCTGCTTTTTGCACTCAACTGCTGTCGGGTTACTGTCGCAGATTGAATGGTTTTCCAAATCTGCAGGAGCAGAAGATGACAGCAGTTAAGTGAAAGCAAGAAATCCCGTATCACAGATCACAAGATCAACCGTATTGACCTACTGCGGCCATGGAATTATCTGGCAGATGAATGAACATAGGGGCGCTTACTCCAAAAGGCCCATCGTTGATTGTGGTTTAACCCGAAATCCCGAATCCGCGTCAATATGGTAATGTGAAAAAACCAGATCATGCTGATTGTTGTTTGATTGCCAAAAATGTGCATTAGCCTGAACGGATAAGGTGCAGCATTAAATCAAATTCTGGCAAGGTTCCGGCTGTTGTAAAAAAAGCCCATCCGGGTTTGCTGCCCGGGTTTTTGAGATTTGCCGGCGCCATTGTGATATCGTTTTATCTGAATCAATACTGTCAGGGGTATGGTACCGTTGGTCCTGTGAGGCTAATAGTTTTCTTGCCTGTCGGCGCCATTCTGATTTCGCTAAAACTGAATCAATGCCGTCAGGGGTGTGGTACTGTTGGTCTTGTGGGGCTGATAAACTTCTCGCCAGTCGGCGCCATTCTGGAGTAGGTTTATCTGGATTATTACCGTCAGGGGTATGGTGCTGTTGGTCTTGTGGGGTTGATAGTCTTCTCGCTTGTCGGTGCCATTCTGATATCGCTTTATCTGAATTACTACCTTCAGGCGTAAGGGACTGTTGGTATTGTAGGGTAGATAATCTTTTTGCTCCCAGGTTTTGCATGATGTCGTGGCATTGAGGGGTTGTAAGCCGTTCAAATTGTTCAATACAGCGGTTTAGTTGTGAAATATCATGAGCAACAGAATAATTGAGCTGTACCAGAAGCCGGGAGGTTTCGTTTTTTGAAAGTTCCAGGCCTTTCAAAAACACGACAAGCGACTGGCAGTCTTCATGCATGACAATTTTTTTAATCTGTTCAAACTCCATTCCAATCTGATCTGCAATTTCGCGGGCCACCAGATTGTGGTTGTTTGATTTTGCATGAGTGAGTAATCGTTCCCCGATCGATTGATGTTGTTCAGGCGTAATACCCTGATTTGCTTGATATAATTTACTTTTCTCGCTCCCTTTCCCGGCCAATTGGGCAAGTTCCAGTAACTCATCTGCCGGGCTTGTCGGGATTACGGGACCTCCAGTAATAACATTTCCAATATCATCCGATTGGTCTGTTAACAGGCCCTGGGCACATTCGTTTGTCTTGAGAGCTGGATTTTTGGATAGAACCTGATTTATCAGACTGTCATTCAGGGCCATCAACGCTACAGCGACAGGAGGGGTAATATCTGAGCGCCGAGCGAGTATCAGAAGGTGTGAGTTTTCAAGTTTACTGACTAATTGTAAAAGGTCCTGCTCCCGGAACGCCTGTGAAATCAGCAAGAATGGAACAGCAATGTCGATTGATTCTATCGCCATATGACAGGCTATCGTGCTTGGAGTATTGCGGTTACGTGCCAGGTGACAAGAAATCAGTTTCTTGGTTTTGCGATCGACGTCATCAACAAACGAAAAATACAGTTTTTCATAATGATAGGCTCCATTAATTCTCGTTTGGCCTTGTTGTGCGCAAAATTGAATCGTGGCATCAAATAGTGTCTTGGTCGAGTGCTCATTATTTGCAGATGTTGAAGTATTTATTGCCTTTGTTTCAAAAGTCATCGAATTAATTCCGGTAAACAAGGTGACCCTAACGATCCTGCGAATCGATAATTAGGCCGTTCACCGATTATTCGTCACAAATTATTTAGAAATTACTAACCATATTAACACTGATCCACTGCCTCCACACGAAATAACCGGACGAAGCGATAATATCCCGACAGACAGCACCAGATTATTTTTCAATTTTCGGACATGTTGCATTGGTAAGGAAATCGCTCACGGTACTAACGCCATGTGAGAGGCAATTACAGGCGGAGAAATCCAAAGTTAGGCAGTTATTGACACTTTCCTGCCGCGGGGTCGGTGTCGCTGACTGAACAGTTATCAACTTTCACAAGGGTTTGTACTGACCCCAAGTTGCCGATTGACGTTTCCAATGAGATGGTCGCTACCAGCCCAAAGTGCCAGATGCTGCTCTGATGGCAATAGTCTGCTTGACTCAACGTGCCATTAGAATTGTCGAGGCTTCTTCCATCGTTCTGATTGC
>JAAEMP010000055.1 GCA_024225445.1 Hyphomicrobiales bacterium
GCCTTGAATCTCATTCGTCCCGAATGGGTTGAAAGAATTTCACTGTAAAATTCAAATGTGGGCAGAGTATCGACCAGCGACAACAGACGAGCCAGCTCATTTTGAGTTCTAACCAGCTTTCCAGTGTTTGTATTTTCAGTTTCCTCACACAAGGATTGCCATAATGATTTTTTGTCCCGGTTCATACAGAGCAGGAATAGTTCCTCTTCGTCGAAATCAAATATCGGACTTTTCAGCATCTCGGCCAGGGAAAGATCATCTTCGGGGAAGAGCGCCCATTTGCCAAATGACAATAAATCCTCAATGGCTATATGGCTGGTGAGATTTAACCGGTCGGCCCCGGCAACCGATAATCCAGCCTGTTTTAATTCGCGTGTTATGGAAGAGGCAAAACGGTCACGTTTGCGCACAAGAATGAGAACGTCACCATGGGTAATTTTCCTGCCTTTTCCCGGTAACGACGCGCCTTTGTCAATCCAGTTTCTGATTGTCTGCGCAATGCGTCTGGCCAGTTGCTGTGTGGGATGATCTTCCCCGATGTGATCAACCGGTAACAGCCAATCTTCCTGCTTTCCGGTTTTTTCGTGTTCGATCATTGGCCATATCAGGACTTCACCGGGATCAGTTTCACGTACTGGTTCATGAATAACGCCGTCATCGGTTGCTTGCAGGCCTTTTGCATTCGCCGGATTTTCAAATACCATGTCGACGGCACTCAATATGTCGTGGGTTGAGCGAAATGAGATTGGCAGTTTGATATCCTCGAACGGCGAACTGACTGCCTGGGCCTTGTTGTTCAAATCAACTTTCTGGCGGGTAAACATTTCCGGATTTGCGCCCTGAAATGAATAAATCGACTGTTTTTGATCGCCGACCGCAAAAATGGTTCTGCCGGATTTTTGTGCGGATTGCCCGGAAAAAAAATCCTCAATGATTGCGTTGACGATTTGCCACTGGACAGCACTGGTATCCTGGGCTTCATCAACCAGAACATGATCAATACCCTGATCCAGCTTGTATTGCACCCACTGGCGCACATCACTGCGAGCCAGTAAATCGGCGGCTCGATTAACCAGATCGTCAAAATCGAGAATGCCACGGGCGCGTTTCCGCTGGCCATAAATGTTTAAAACCGCGTTGGCGAGTATGAATAATCCCAATGACCCGTTCAACATCTTCCAGTTTAGAATTTCGTCGCAGGCAGCCTTGATGCTTTCAAATTCTTCCTCAAGCAGTTCTTTTATTCCGGCGACTTCTTCATAAAGTGCCTTTGTCCCGGGAATTTTCTTTCGAAAGCCTCCCTTTGCGGTCTGATATAACCGGAACCGGGTTTCCAGTTTTTGTATTGAGGACTGTGAGCTTGTATATTCATTTATCAGGGTGGATAATCGCCTGCATTCCGCAATATCCAGATGTCCCGCAGTAATTCCCAGTTCGCGCAGTCTCAATTCATCAATGGGCAGTCCGGACAATAAACGAGAGGCTCTTGATTCCTCGGATTCGGCCATATCCGTTCCCAGGAATTCACCCAGCACGGTGATGGCTTTGTCAGGATTTGTGTCATGGTCTTTAAGCCAGTCTTGAAAATCCTGACGGTTTCGAATAATGGCGTTCAATCCGTTTTCAATGGCCCTATCACTGCCAAACTTCATTGCTGCTTCAAGTGCGCCAGCCAAAGCCGGATCCTCAAGTGTCGACGCCATCACCGCCTGGCGGGATTCCTGCAGTAATCTGGTCTGTTGATACTCTCCCATCACTTCAAAATGACCCGAGGTGTTAGCTTCCAGAGTGAATTGATGGAGCAGGGATTCACAGAAAGCGTGAATGGTCTGTATTTTTAACCCGCCGGGTGATTCAAGCGCCCTGGTAAAGAGTAGTCTGGCGGTTTTCATCATCGCGGTACCGGGATGGAGTTCACCGTTTTTCTTCAGTTCGATTTCCAGTTGCTGATCATCAAGCGCACTCCAGTTGCTCAATTGGGAGAATACCCGGTTTGACATTTCAGCGGCTGCCGCTTTGGTGAAGGTCAGACAGAGAATTCTGGAAGGGGGAATATTATTCAGCAATAACCGGATTACCCTCTGGGCAAGTACAAATGTTTTTCCGGAACCGGCATTGGCAGAAACCCAGGCGGAATTATCCGGGTTTGATGCCCGGTGTTGATTGGCAATGGTTGTGCCAAGAATTTTGGCGGGTTCATTATTGTTGGCGGGATCTGGTGAATGATTAATCATTCTCATCTCCCGCATCAGGCTCGTCACTGCCCCAGGACCATTCGCGTACGCGCGCAAGATGGTCATAGTCTCCGGAGATAGTAGCGGTTGTTTCAACGGCAAAACGTGAAAGGTAGCCCTGATCCGGATCGGTGTATTTCAAAACAAGGCTTTCCAGTTGCCTGAGTTTGTCCACAGACAAATCATGCGCGCTGACCGTATTGCTGTTGACAGGCTGCTGTTTGAAATCGCCGCGTGCTCTTAATCTCACATATTCGAGTTGGGATGGTATGTTACCACCGATTTCTCCAAACCCACCGGCAATCACCATTGCACCCTCCAGAGCCAGTTGCGGTGCAAGTGTTTGTGCCATTGCTATGGTTGGTCTTGTTCCGGTTTTGTAGTCAACGATCTGAACGGTTCCATCGTTTAACAGATCAATACGGTCGGCACGGCCGCGCAATTCAAATCCGGTATCCTTGATGGTGATTTTTCCATCGATTTCACAAAAACTTCGATTGACGCGTGATTTTTGCTGTTGTTCAAATAAAACATAGTCTCGGGCAATTTCAGCAAATCGCGGCTTCCAGACAGCCTCCAGATGCGCCGGAATTTTGTTTGAATCCATATGGTTTTTGCTTATCGAAAGAAAAATTGCCTGAGCATCCAGATGGAATGGGTCAATCCCGTTTTGCACAAATTCCGCTACCGCATCATGCAGTATCGTGCCGCGTAACGCCGGTTCGGAAACTGTGCCCATTGAGCCCAATGGCAGCAAATTCAGCACCCGCTTCGCATAAATTGCATAAGGGTCTCTTATCCAGGTTTCTATCTCGGTAATTGATAAACCTTTTGGCCGGTAGATTATTGGTGGTGCAGGACAGGGCCGCTCAGTACGTTTTGCTGCTGTTGCAGGCAGGTCAATCAGGTTGGATATGTTCAGGAATCGGGTGCCTCGCTCTACCATTTTTGCGGTAATGGTTTCCCCGGATATGGCTGTCAGACGCTGCAGCCAGCGGGAAGGCACCGTTGGCGCATTGTCAACACGAGCTGAGCGGGTCAGAACCACTTGCGGGCATCCCATCAACTGCTCAAAATCATGGGCAGACAGTCCGGTGCGCCGTTCCGGAGTAGCTAGTTTGATTGCCGATTTCATCGGTCGATTCAGAAATGGCCCGCTGTCATGAAGTTGCGGCCATGTTCCTTCATTCAAGCCGCCAAGGATAACGCAGTCGATGGGTTGAAGGCGGGCTTCCAATGGACCCAGTATTGAAATACGTGGGTGTGTGTTGCCTGCGGAGCGAACAATTCTGCCAGAGATAATGGCATCAAATACGGATAGCAATTCATCAGGCTGGCAGGAGAAGTTGTCATCTGTGGAATTTGAAATTTCTTCAAACAGGGCGCTCAATTCAATGCCTGCATCGCTAGCAAACAGCGAAGATAATCCGGCTTCGTATCGACCCAGATTATTTGCCGACTGGAGAATGTTTTCAAACAAGTGCGTCAACGTCAATGGACTGACCGATGACATCGATTTGATCATCGGAGCCAGACTTTGATCAAGGAATTTACAAAATTCAAACAGAGCCTGCCAGTCGGCATCTTTCATGCTGGCGACTAATTTTGCGATGTGTTTTTTGTTTTGCAGAGACTGGTAGTAGTTATTTATGGCTTTTTCAAACTGTCCGATGCGGGGAATTTCCAGGGCGTCCCGCAACAGGCAAACCTCAAACAACCGTCCGACCGGAATAGTATTGTCTTCATTGACATGGAGAGGAAAAAACGAATGTTTGACAAATGATGCCAGATTGATTGAGCTTGCCGGTTGGGTTGTGACAGAAATCAAAAGGCGTATGAAATTGGCACAACTGGTGTTTTGTAGCGCAATACCACCCGAATCATCAATATTCAGGCCAAATCTCTTTAGTTCTGCCGCCACCCGGCGAGCAAGATTTCTGTCTGGTGTGACCAGCGCCGCTGTTAATTCCGGTGTTTCGATCTGCTTGCGCAATACCAGGGCAATGGCCAATGCCTCCTGACGTTCTCCGGGCGCTTCTATGATCGAAATATCTCTGGTAGCCGCTTCTATCTCTCCTGTACTAAATCCATCCATAAGGCTCCGCCATTGTCCAGTCCGGGCACTTGGCAGCAGCGCTATGGTTGTCAACTGAGACCGGTTTTCCAGATCAGTGTGTGCAGCCTCCAGTATTTTCACTTCATCACGAGAAATACCCAATGTGTTCAGCAGTTTTGCCAGACCGAACTGTGGGTGATCTTCACAGCCTGTATGCTGGTTTTGTGATTTCTTGTCATAGCCGGGTTTGTTGTTATTATCAGAGAACCTGGAAACCTCCAGCCATGCTTCCTGATCCATGGAAGTATCAAGCCCGGGCAGAATCACAGCACCATGTTCTAATTGGCTAACGGCCTTCAGGAACCGGGCTGTGGCTGGAATTGAGCCGGTTGAACCTGCTGCAATCACTGGTCCATCCGTTTCTTGTTGCCTGAGCTGGGCTGTGCGAATATCCAATAATAGACGACGATGGGTAGCAGGATCAATTGCATCTATCTGTTTGAGATACTCTGGCCAACTCTTCATCGCAATTTGAAGAAAATCCAGTGTCAGTTGCCACCAATTGGCATATTCATCCCTTTTTGGAACAAGCAGTTCAAGGTTTTCCCAGGAAATCTCTTCGGTTTCCATTTGATCGACAAGTGCGCCAATCTCTCTTGCCAGCCACAGGGACTCAGCAGAAGAAGACGGGATAACGATATCGTCATCCCTGAACAATTCACGGGTTTGGGCGCCAATCATTTCCACCCATCGCCTGACCAGTCTGGCCAGAATAATTTGCCGCGAAAGAGGATTGATAACGCGGCTCGGATCACAGGAATTATCGAATGGAAGAAAGGCATCCATATCTTCCGCATCGCCGTCTCCCAACGTCCGCATCAGCGGGAGAAACGTCGATTTGTTTGCCAATAATCTGGAGAATTCTGTTCGAAGGGAGCGTACAGCCCTGCGGGTCGGGAGATAAATGGTTGTGCGCGATAATTGAAAGGGATTGTCAGAGAACCCGGCAGTTCCTGCAATGTTTCCGTCCAGCACAAATTGAGCCAAGCGATTCAGAAACGGGATGCCCGGTGGAATTGTGTATACTTTTTTTTCAGGCAGCACTGTCTATTCTATCCCGTGTTGATTAAATGCGCTCTGGTAGCTGGAAAATGCGATCATGAACTTCGATGTGCAATTGCCATTTCGGCTTCTTTCAGCGATTGAGGCGTCCCGACATCGAGCCATGTTCCGTCCAATTCTATTCCGCATAACCGGTTCTTGTCCATTGCCCGGTCAAATAATATCAAAGAGGAAAATGGCCCTTCAGGGATATTATGAAAAATCCGGGGATGAATGATATAGTCACCAGCGAAGGTAAAAGGAGCAGTCGATCTTTCTCCGCGCCAGGCCAGAAGCCGGTTTTCTTTCAGGAAAAAATCGCCAACACCGTGATAGCCAACCGCATATTCCCGATTAGCAAGTGCCATCAATATGTCCATGTTGTCATCATCCCAGCATTCCAACAATTGCAGCAGGCTTGGTGGATTATCATCAATCCAAAATGTATCGGAATTCATGACCAGAAATGCTTCGTTGTCAAAATTGGAAAGTGCATTGAATATGCCACCGCCTGAATCGAGCAATAAATCACGTTCGTTTGAGATGATGACCTCCAGATCATCACAGGCCTGTAAATGTTCCTCCATCTGGTCGGCCAGATAATGAACATTGACTATAACTTTTTCAATTCCCGCTCGCCTGGCAGCGTCAAGTTTATAGTCGATCAGGGGGTTGTGATTTACTTTTACCAGTGGTTTGGGAATGCTATCGGTCAGTGGGCGCATTCTGGTGCCCAATCCGGCGGCTAATATCATTGCCTTGTTTATCATAGGTCGATGACCCGCTCGCACCATGATCGGTACCCAGACAAAACCGGATGCTGGAGATTTTTCTTCAGATAGGTTCGAATGGACGGAATGAGTTTCCGGTAGCCGGATTTTCCGTCTCTGGTATGCAGTCGAACAAAAATTCCTAACAATTTGCTGGCGCGTTGTGCACCCATCAGAGCATATTCGAGTCTGAATTGCTCATCATCAATATCAAAACCGCTGGCGGCCAGTTTCTCCAGATAATGTTCAATAATCCGGCTTTCCAGTTGCGGTGGAACGATGATGCGGGCATCCTGGGCCAGGGAAACCAGATCATAAGCCGCCGGACCGATCATTGCATCCTGAAAATCAATCAGCCCGATGCGATCATTTCCGGTTTTTTCACTACGCCAGATAATATTGGGCGAGTGGAAATCTCTGAGAACAATGCTTTTGCGAAAACTTTGTGCCAAACTGGCATATTCTGCCCAAATCTGTTTGAAATCCAGAATATCCTTTTCCGTCGGGGTAAATTCTCCGTCGACCAAATACCAGTCAGTGAGCAGTTCAACCTCAATCAGCATTGCTGGTTGATCGAAAGGCGGGATGAAACAGGAGGGGCCTGATTTATCCTTGTCATCATGTGTCCAGCTCTGGGTATGGATACTTGCCAGTAAATCACCGGATTCTATATAGCGAATGTCAATTGGCTGGTTGTTGGTCTGGATTATCCCTTCTTCCCCCAGAAATTCCATCAGTACCAACCCCTTATCGCAATCATGAGCATATATTTGCGGCGCATAAAACCCTCTGGAGCGCAATAAATTTGCGATTGAAATGAACGGTTTCACTTCTTCGGCGAGGTGGGCGATTTGTGAATAGGGCAGGCCATTTTTTACAGGTGGCCCATCGGTAGCTTTGGGTGCATTCATCAGGATACTGGTTTTTCCATCATAATTGATGAATTCATAGTCACGGGTTGATGCGTCGGCGGCCATTGGTTTTCTTGTATATCGGCCATTGCAGCAGGCGCGCAGAAAAACGCCGATCTGGGCAGATCGCAAATACCGTTGATATGACTGACCATGGCTCTTGATTGTCAATGTGCGGGTAAATTCGTCGTTTATTGCAAGTGCTATTTCCAGTCTGTCGACCGGCAGGGCATCGATTGCCTTTTCCGGCCATTCCATCAATACTACACTGTTTTCCAGAGCTTCTTCCAGGCCCAACTCATCGAGTTCGCTTGCATCAGAAATGCGATATAAATCCATATGGGTTATGGATGTGTTGCAAACGCCACTATATTCAATCGAAATGAGATAGGTGGGACTTGGCACCTCCAAGTCCTTTACTTCCAGATACTGACGGATAAAAGCGCGACAAAAAAGAGTTTTCCCGGCTCCCAGATCGCCGCTCAAGGTGATCAGATCCCCGGATTTGGCAACAATGGCCATATCCCGGGCAATGGTTTCAATTTCATCTTCGTTACAGTTCGAGAACTTTTGAGTGGCCATCAAAAATGGTCTGCCATATCTGAATTGATCGAGAGCTTTAACGGTTTTACCAGTGTATTATTGGGCTGCTTCACGAAACTCATCAGGTTTTGCCGGAAATGTACATACAAATTTTGCTCCTCTGCTCTCGGCAGATTCAACGTGGACGCTGCCATCGTGCAACTCCATAAAGCTTTTGACAATAGAAAGCCCCAAGCCTGCTCCTTTTCGAGAATTGCCACTTGTACTGCTTTCAAAACGGCTGAATATCAGTCTCCGTTCATTGGCCGGCACTCCTGGTCCCTGGTCAGATACAGATATCAAAATACTGTTGTTTTCCGCACTGCATTGTACATCTATCTTACCACCGTCAGGAGAATGTTTGATGGCATTGGAAATCAGATTGTAAATGATCTGACGAAATCTTGTGCTGTCTGCTATCAGATGTCTGGCCGCTGAATTAACATTCGTATCGACAGTTACGTGATTTTCTTTCAAAATCGCCGAGAGTTTGTTTACGACATTGCTGATTGCGGGCTCCAGCTCGAATTTTTGAAGTTCCAGTTCCATGGCCCCCGCATCAATCGTTGCAAGATCCAGAATATCATCAATGATGGCTTTCAAAACTGATGAAGAAGTATTTATGTGATTCAGATAATCGTTTTGTACCGCATTCAATTTGCCGGTTTGCCGCATGGAAAGCAGTTCGCCGAATCCCGAAATTGTTGTCAGTGGCGTACGCAGTTCATAAGAAACGTGTTTCAGGAACTGGTTCTTCAGATTTCCTGCCTCTTCCAACGCTTCATTGCGTTCTGTCAGGGCAAGTTCGATATTTACATTTGCAGTAACATCAAGAAACGTTACCATTGTGCGTCCATCCGGCAGTGGCACCAGGGAAAATTCAATGATTTTGCCATCTTCCAGATAAAGCCGGCCCACCTTGGTGGAGCGTTCATCATCAAAGCCGGTGATATTGCCAACAATATCATCCCATATATCCGGCGACAGGAATTTCCCTGTCAACAGTTCTGTCAGAACACTTATATGGGTGCCCGGTTCAATATCGGAACTTTCAACTCGAAGCATCTTCCAGAGAGCTGGATTGGACAGGCGGAGTATTCCATCAGAACTGAATACGGCGATGGCCTCGCTCAGGTGATCAAGTGTTTCTCCCTGCACCCTGACAAGGGAATTATAACTGCTTTTTAATTCCAGTTCCTTGGTAACATCTTCAAATATCCAGGTAGCTCCACCAAGTGCCTGAGGACTAACGACAACGCGCAGGGTTTTACCGTCCGGAAGGTGCCACCAATCAATCCGTGTTTCGAGAGCCTGATAGATTTCCAGTTGTCCATCACGCCATATTCGCCAATCAGGGTAAGGCGGAAGACGTTTTGCCTCGCGCATAGCGCCCAAAATATCAGCATTTGAAGGTTTAGATTCAAGAAAATCGGGATTCAGCTTCCAGAGCTGCTGAAAACTGGAATTATGAAATTGAAGGTTTTTTTCCGCATCAAATATTGCGATGGGTGTAGTGAGCTGGTCCAGGGTGGTTGCATGACTGGCAATGGTCTGGTTCAGTGTATTGCGAACCTTTTCGATAGCACTTTTGTCAACAGCAATGCCAGCGCCGCCGTTTTCACTGGTGACCTCCAAAACATCAACAATCTTGCGATCGCCGCAGATTATTGCTGGTAACTGACCGCTGAAACACTTGTTGACTTTTATTCCCGCCTGTATTTTTTCTCTTTCAACCCGGTCAAATAAACGCGCGTCATTATTAATCACTGCTACAGTATCAACTGCATCTACAGCTTTGGCGTAGGCTTCATTTGCCCAATACAGGCTTCCATCTTTTTTTGAAAGCCACACCTGCATATCCAGGCGATCGAAGAGATTCTGTATGGAATCAAATGTTGCCAGCAGCCCGGTATGTTCCGCTTCCAGATGAGCAAACGCTGCTCGCTCACCTGACAACTCAATGAAGCGGACGAAAGCATAGGCACCCGAGGTTCTGCCCTGTGCCTCAATTACTCCGCCTCCGCGGGTTTGTAGTGCCATATCAAATGCAACAGCCCTCTGTCGAAGATCCAGCAATGCTTTTTCAAAGGTTTCGCAACTTGCACCGGTGATCCATTTGCCAAAACCGAGAAATTCTGTTTTTGAATCCGGGGCGCCACATGCGGTTGACAGGCTGCCAAGAACGATGGGGGCTCTTTCAGTTGCGTTCCATAACACCACCCTTTGATCAGCAACATTAACCAGTGCTTCGTTGCGTTCATTGGTTGCCTTGTAATTGGACAGGGATTGGCGAAGTTGACGATTCTCGTCGGTTACCCGATTTCGTTCGCGTATCAGCCAGAATGCGGCCATCATGGCAAAACTCATAGCTCCGCCAAATAGGGCAAGCAGCATGACTTCGCTGGACCCAACAGAGATTTGTGCAAGTATCTCGATGAGACCTGACGGGTTGGCTGCGTTGATTAGGTTGATTGAATCAGAATTGGCAGTTTGAGCAAAAGCTGCGGATGGAAACGAGATCATCAAACTACCTGTTGCAAATATCAAATGCGGAATTATTTGCCTGCATTGATTGATGCCATGTTCAAACCAGGAAACTTTGGTGTTGCTACAGTCCTGTTCGACCGGATTGCAGTACTTGCTGATGCCATAACAATTGCGATCTGGCATTTTGTCAGGAATACCCTTTGGCATTTCCAGGTCCTCTCGCCGCTCGATTAACCGGATTTGCCCTGCCTGTTATGCTTATTTTTTCAAGTGGAACTCTTTGGTTCCCTGAGTCGTGTGATTCGCCACAGTTTAGCGAATTTGCGAATTAGCTGGAAGCTTTTTGCCCAAAAAAAATGATCATTGGGAATGTTAACCCAATGACCACAATATGTTGTGTATCAATTTGCCTTGACTAATACCTGTAGTGTTCCGGCTTGAATGGACCTTCGGGTGTAACGCCGATATAGTCTGCCTGTTCTTTAGAAAGTTTACTTAAATTGGCTCCAAGTTTGTCCAGGTGCAGCTTGGCAACCTTTTCATCGAGGTGTTTTGGCAGGATATGAACGGAGTTATCGTACTGATCGCCACGCAGATAAAGCTCAATTTGCGCCAATACCTGATTGGTGAATGATGCCGACATGACGAAGCTGGGATGACCGGTAGCATTGCCAAGATTTAACAGACGGCCTTCAGACAATAAAATGATACGGTTGTTGTTTGGAAACTCGATCATATCAACTTGTGGTTTGATGTTGGTCCATTTATGATTTTTTAAGGCAGCGATTTGGATTTCATTATCGAAATGGCCAATATTGCCAACAATCGCCATGTCTTTCATTTCATGCATATGTTCGATGCGAATGATGTCCTTGTTACCGGTTGTTGTGATAAAAATATCAGCTGAGGAGGCAACTTCCTCCAACGTGACCACTTCATAACCATCCATTGCCGCCTGAAGGGCGCAGATCGGGTCTACTTCCGTTACTTTCACTCGGGCTCCTGCACCGCTGAGTGAGGCTGCAGACCCTTTGCCGACATCGCCATAACCGCATACTACTGCAACCTTACCGGCCATCATCACGTCTGTTGCGCGTCTTATACCGTCAACCAGAGATTCTTTGCAGCCATATTTGTTGTCAAATTTCGACTTTGTCACCGAATCGTTCACATTAATTGCCGGAAACGGAAGCATGCCCTTTTCGGCCAGTTGATAAAGGCGATGCACACCTGTTGTGGTTTCTTCAGTCACTCCCTTGATGGCATCGCGTTGTCTGGTAAACCAGCCTGGAGACAATTCCATGCGTTTTTTAATTTGTGCAAATAAAACTTCTTCTTCCGTACTTTCCGGTTTTGACAAAACGTCTTGACCGTCTTCGGCCCGGGCTCCGAGCAGGATATACATGGTAGCATCGCCACCATCGTCCAGAATCATGTTGGACACACCCCCATCGGGCCATTGAAAAATTTGATCCGAATAAGACCAGTACTCTTCAAGCGATTCACCTTTTATGGCAAAAACAGGAGTGCCCGTTGCAGCAATTGCTGCGGCTGCGTGATCTTGTGTTGAAAAAATATTGCAAGATGCCCAGCGCACATCGGCTCCCAGTTCCTTCAGGGTTTCAATTAGTACAGCGGTTTGGATGGTCATGTGAAGAGAGCCGGTGATACGCGCTCCCTTTAAAGGTTTTGAGTCACCAAATTCCTCACGGCAAGCCATCAGACCGGGCATTTCAGTTTCAGCAATATCAATTTCCTTGCGGCCATATTCTGCTTCATTGATATCTTTGATGATGTAATCAGGTGACAGAGACATGCGTTGTTCCTTAACTTATTCAAATTGGAGAAAATCTGTAGCTGGTGCCACATCTGTAAATAAAAGGTTGGTTACCATGCAGGCAGCCGGACGGCCGGTGCCGTTTATTCAAGAAAGGGTCTAGCAGTTTCAAATCATTTTTACAACATCATATAAAGAAATCTTTATGCCTATATGCGACATGGTTTATGATTGGTATGCAAGGAAATTGAATTACTCTTGCTCTCCAAATCTGTCTTCGACCAGTTGTTCGAGTGCCCGGAGAGCCTGGGGGGCATCTTTTCCGGTTACCGTGACGTGAATCTCACTACCATTGGCGGCCGCCAACATCATTAATCCCATGATGGAGGTGCCACCAACGACGTGTCCGTCTTTGCTCACCATGACTTCAGCGTCAAACTCACCTGCAACCTGGACAAATCTGGCGGAAGCTCGTGCATGAAGACCACGCTTGTTACAAATCTTCATAATTCGGATATTTCCACTCGATTCAGTCATCCAGCAGCTCGCTGGCAACATTGATATATTTACGTCCTGAATCTTTCGCCGCTTCTATGGCATATCTGATATCGCATTCCTGCCGTACACTGGCCAGCTTGATCAGCATCGGCAGGTTTACACCTGCCAGAACTTCAATTTTGCCGGGAAGCATGATTGATATCGCCAGATTTGAAGGAGTGCCGCCAAACATGTCGGTCAAAATGATCACCCCCTTGCCACTGTCAACTTCATCCACAGCATCCAAAATGTCCTGTCGCCGCTTTTCCATGTCATCATTGGCCCCAATGGCAATTGAGATGACTTGTTTTTGAGGACCGACAACATGCTCCAGAGCATCACAAAATTCGTTGGCAAGCCTGCCATGGGTAACCAATATTATTCCGATCATGTTTTCACCGTAATTTCGCATTGTTTCCGTAAGGAGTTTCCGGTCAAATGACCCGGAATAAACCGGAAGCGCTCCGGTTTTTATCATGGCAAGAATTTTCTACAGCGCAAGAAAATTGTTACCGGTATCCGGATACCTGAAACCTTGAGAACCATCTTCAAAGTGGCAGGGACAATTTGTGCAGCAGAATCCGGATGCCCTGGGCCTCATGCTGTGCCGGTGTTTGAACATAATCAAGTTCAACACCAAATCGTCGACACTGGCTATCGGTCGGGTGGCGGATAATATCCGTCTGGCTGACCAGTTCGCAAACCAAATCAATCTTGCATTGAGCGATATATCTGATATCTGCGATTCCAGCACCAAACAGTTCGACCTTGCCCGCCAGGGATTTAGGTGCGCTGGCCCATAACTCGCCATTTACGGTTTTCATCAATGCTTGATCATCGCAAACAAAATTGAAGCCTGCATGACGGATACGCGTGGCATTCAATAATCCCAATGCCAGTGATGTTTTGCCGGCACCGGAGGCTCCTTCGATCATCACGCCTACTGAATTTACCTCAATGCATGTGCAATGATGGTTTTTTTGCTCTAGATTCTTCAATTCGCTATCATTCATGTTCAGGGCATGGAGTTTGCGGGAAACTAAGACAGGTAGATGGGTCTATGACTTAGTCTTCCGCCGGGAGACAGACGATGAACCGGGCACCGGAATCCGGGATGTTTTCGACTACAATAGTCCCTCCGTGAGCTTCAATGATTTGTTTGGAAATAGAAAGTCCAAGTCCCGAGTTTTGACCAAAGTCATCTGATCCAGCCCGGTCAGTATAAAACCTTTCAAATATTCTGAAGATATTTTCAGCTTCAATGCCGGGTCCATTGTCTTCAACGATGACCTCAATATCACTATTGGTTCGACTGAGTTTGATATCAATTTGTCCGCAGCTGGCTGGTACAAATGAGCGCGCATTGTCAATCAGGTTTGTAAATACCTGGCCCAAACGCGCCTGGTGGCCCGAAATCAGATATTTCTGCTTCGAGTTTTTTTGTTTTGCAACTTCAAGATCTATGGTCAGCTGGTGATTTTTTTGTTTGATTTCCCGATTGGCGGAAACAATATCTTGAAGCAATTGCTCCATGTTGAGTATTTTGGTGTCATCACGCACCAGATCGGCATCCAATCTGGATGCGTTTGATATATCGGTTATCAAGCGATCCAGACGAATGACATCGTGTTTTATCACGTCCATCAAGCGTTTTTTGGAAGAGGCATTTCTTGCCAGGGGAAGTGTTTCTACAGCGCTGCGCAGCGAGGTTAGCGGGTTTTTTAGTTCATGGCTGACATCAGCAGCAAATTGTTCAATTGCCTCAATACGTGCATAAAGTGAATTGGTCATCGAACGCAATGCTGAAGACAAGTTTCCGACTTCATCCTGTCTTGCCGAAAAATCCGGAATTTCAATCCTGGATTTGGTTCCGTATCTCACACGAATTGCTGCCTCGGACAATTTTCTCAACGGATTGGCAATGGTGCTGGCCAAAAGAATGGACAGAATCAATGTTACGATTGATGCGACCAGAAATACCCGCATGATGGCGATGCGTTCATCTGTGACGATGCGATCAATATCATTTCCTTGTGTGGATAACAGCAAAACACCATGGACTGCCCTGAAACGTTGAATCGGTACTGCTACAGACACGATCAGGGCTCCTCGCTCGGTCATTCTGACGACGGTTGCCGGTCCACCAATCAGGGCTTCCTTAACCTCCGGATATTGCTCTGACTTACCGGCAAGTTCACGGTATATCGGCAGGTCATTTCGTTGCAGCCAACGGTTCAAGGTTTTGCCAATGCGCTCGGTCATGCCGGGATTCTTCCGGTTTAACGCCGGCAATTCATAACGCAGAATACGTCCCCCGGCGTACAAATGACGGGAATCAAGCAATAATGAACCCTCACTGTCATAAATACGCGCACGCGTCTGGGTCGGGCGAATGAGACTTCGCAGCAGTGGTGCAACGCGTTCAGGACTTAAAGGAGATTCCAGCCCGGTTCCAGGAATTGGATTGGAAGTTGTGCTTTCACCAGCTTGCAATTCAATCAATTTTTCTGGATCAATGGTAATGGTATTGGTTTCAACGGTTGCCGATGCAGCAATTGCGCCAGCGATTATCCTGCCCTGAATCATCAGACTTTCAACGCGTGCATCAATCAGTCCTTCGCGGAACTGGTTTAAATACAGGATTCCGGATAACAGCACCACCAGAGCAATCAGATTGAGTGTTGCGATACGCCGTGACAGTGAAGAGAACAAATTGAGTGTAATTATTCGCTTGATGCGAGCCAACAGGCCGGGCCTGTTTTGTTTGCTCCGACTGGCAGTAGGCGATTTCTTGCTGTTTTTGGCGGAACCGGAATCGGGGTTAAGCTTAGCCGATGAATTACCAGCTTTGGATTGATCCTCCAAACGTTCAGCACTGGCAGGATTATCGGTTTTCAAGAATCATCTCGTTTCCGGCGTAAAGTCTAGAGTCTTTCATGTTTATATTGAACCGTTTGATGGAGCCAGATCAGTCCAGTATGCAAAGCGCGGTGCGCAGCGCGACCTGGTTGATCGGGCAAGTGCCGCAACGTAGCAGATGGGCTGATCCGGCCCAACTTATAGATCGGTTTTTGGCGCTCGCTGGACCGCGTTATGTTTCGCTTGTGGTCAACCTGACCGCGGCGCGAAACCTGCCTTGCCAGCAAACGCCAAAAATCGGTCAAACGATTCAATATAAACATGAAAGCCTCTAGTTTTCGCGAAACCGGTATCCAACGCCATATAATGTTTCAATCATCTCAAAATTGTCATCGTGAACTTTGAACTTCTTGCGCAGACGCTTAATGTGACTGTCGATGGTTCGATCGTCAACATACACCTGATCATCATAGGCAGAATCCATCAATGAATCCCGGCTTTTCACCACACCTGGCCGTTGGGCCAGCGAAAACAGAATCAGAAATTCTGTGACCGTCAAGGTTACTTCCCGACCTTTCCAGGTACAGGTATGGCGCTCCTGATCCATCGCCAGATCTCCGCGTTCCAGAATTTTTGTCCCACCGGATTCGGTAGACCTGGTGCCACTTTCGCGGGCAGAAAACCGTCGCAAAACCGCGCGTACCCGCTCGATCAGTAATCGTTGCGAAAATGGTTTTTTGATAAAATCGTCAGCGCCCATTTTCAGGCCGAACAATTCATCAATTTCGTCATCCTTGGAAGTCAGAAATATCACCGGGAGATCAGATTTCTGTCTGAGGCGACGCAACAATTCCATTCCGTCCATGCGCGGCATTTTAATATCAAAAATTGCCAGATCCGGACGACGTGCCGATAATCCGTCCAGAGCAGATGCTCCATCAGTGTAGGTTTCAACTTTGTAACCCTCCGATTCCAGAGCAATTGAAACCGAAGTTAGTATGTTCCGATCGTCATCAACCAAAGCGATTGTCGCCATATGCAGGCTCCTTGAATGTACCTTAGTGTTGTTGATCCAGCATCTGGACCAGATGGCATTGGCGCTATAATTACGAACAAAATGTGGCGTTCGAGCTACCTGATATGAATAATCTTTGCTTATACTTAATTGGTCCTGATTGGGCGTGCAAGGTGCTGACCGAGGATAAACTGTTGGTTTACAAGGCCAAACTTGTCATGACCAGAAATAATTCACCAACTGAATTTAAACGTTTAAAATTTTTAAATCGATTAATGTTTTGAAATCATTAGTTTTTCCATCTTCTAACCTTGTGAGTCAGATTGTGAAAATGTAGGTTGCGCTCCAACAAAACTTCCAGCAGAAATCCCATTCGTATCGGGATATTTGAAAAGGCGACTGCATCGTGAAACAAAACGGCATTTTTAACCAGCAGACAAAACTGGCTGATCTGGGTTTCGAGGAACTCGATGGCATTTACTGGAATCTTAACGAACCGGAGCTTTACCAGGAGTCACTTTGTCGTGGCGAGACTTCGCTGGCTGCAGGTGGTGCGATGGTTGCCGTTACCGGTCAGCATACTGGCCGCTCGGCTGAGGACAAATTTGTTGTACGTGATAACATCACAGAAGAGACTGTTTGGTGGGATAATACAAAGGCAATGGCGCCGGGTAAGTTCGAGATATTATTTCAGGACTTTCTGGATCATGCAAAGGGTCGTGAATTGTTTGTTCAGGACCTGGTGGGCGGGGCTGATGAGGAAAACAGGCTTCCTACGCGGGTGATAACGGAATTTGCCTGGCATTCGCTGTTTATCCGTAATTTGCTGATAACGCCGGAACGTTCAGAACTTGAGACCTTTTTACCTGAATTTACAATTATTGATTTCCCAAATTTCAGAGCCCATCCTGAGCGCCATGGATGTCGTACGGAGACAGTGATTGCCTGTGATTTTACCAGGAAAATTGTGCTTATCGGCGGAACATCCTATGCGGGTGAGATCAAAAAATCCGTATTCTCGTTTTTGAATTTTCTGTTGCCTGCCAAAAATGTGATGCCGATGCATTGTTCTGCTAATATCGGTAGCGATGATGATGCGGCTGTATTCTTCGGTCTGTCTGGCACCGGCAAAACAACTTTGTCAGCGGACCCCGACCGGATTCTCATTGGTGATGATGAACATGGCTGGGGTGAAGACGGTATTTTCAATTTTGAAGGCGGTTGCTACGCCAAAACCATCAATCTTTCAAAGGAAGCAGAACCGGAAATCTATGCAACCACCCAAAGATTCGGCACGGTTCTTGAAAATGTTGTTCTTGATGAAGAATCCAGGGTTGATTTCAACGATTGTTCGCTCACTGAAAATACCAGATGTGCCTATCCACTGCATTTTATTGCCAATGCCTCGGAGAGCGGTATTGCTCCGCATCCAAGAAACATAATCATGTTGACCGCGGATGCATTCGGTGTGTTGCCGCCTATTTCCCGGCTCAGTCCGGCGCAGGCGATGTATCACTTTCTTTCCGGTTACACGGCCAAGGTAGCCGGAACCGAGAAAGGAGTGACTGAACCTGAAGCAACATTTTCCACTTGCTTTGGTGCCCCATTCATGCCGCGTCATCCTTCAGAATATGGCAACCTTCTAAGATACCTGATTGCCCGCCACGATGTTAAGTGCTGGTTGGTCAATACCGGGTGGACTGGTGGCACTTATGGTGTCGGTAGCCGGATGCCGATTAAAGCGACCCGGGCAATGCTGAGTGCAGCCCTGGATGGTTCACTTAATAATGTTGAGTTTCGCACCGATCCAAACTTTGGTTTTGAAGTGCCGGTTTCAATGGCTGGTGTAGACGATAGTATCCTTGATCCAAGATCAACCTGGGATAATGGTCAGGCTTATGACGAGCAGGCAAGGGGACTGGTGGAGATGTTTGCCAGCAATTTTGCCAAGTTTGAGTCATATGTTGACAATGAGATTCTGGGTGCCGCCCCGATGATCAGGATGGCGGCCGAATAAGTAATCTGGAATCTTTAATCTGGAATCTTTACTTGCCCAAATGTCATCTAAATGTAAAACTGGGACGGTTCTAAACAGGAGGCATTGATGGGATTATTCAGTTTTGTAAAATCAGTTGGCAAGAAACTGGGCATTGGCAGCGAAGATACGCCGCCAACGGCCGATGATCTGAAAAGCGAACTTGACAGTTTTGACCTTGGGTCAGAAAATCTTGTTGTAGAGGTTGAGGGCGATAAAGCGGTTATCAAAGGTGAAGTCGCCGATCAATCAGTATTTGAGAAAGCAATCGTTGCCGTTGGCAATACTCTGGGAATATCCAGCGTTGAAGCCGACGATGTCAAGGTGGCAAATGCAAAAGCAGCCGATCCGGTTTTTTACGAGGTAAAAAAGGGCGATAATCTCTGGAAAATCGCCGTCGCCAATTATGGTAAAAGCAATGGTGACAAATATCCGGTTATTTTTGAAGCCAACAAACCAATGCTGAAAGACCCTGATTTGATTTATCCAGGCCAGATGTTGCGCATTCCACCATTGGATTAACCACAACATGATTTTCTAAATTTAATCCTGTCTGATTAGTATCAGGCAGGATTTTCAATTGCCGAACAGCAAATCAAGAATATTCCCGGGCTTTTTACCGGACGAATCCAGATCCCTGGATGGGCGGATGATTCCGGTTGTTTGATGACTGGCGCCAATTGGCCTGGTTTTCCTTTTTAATACCCTGTTTAAGACCACAAAAGCGTGGACTCAAGGCTAAGGCAAAAGTAGATAATTAAGTGCATTTAGAGTAAACTGTCGCCGTAATCCGATTAGGTATGGCGAAAATGCAGAATTTCAAAAATTTTTGTAGATTAATTTGCATCATCGGGGTTCTACTTTCTGGTACTTGGCTTTGGTGGGCAGTCTTTAATTTGCCCGGCTTGGAAGGCCTATGGGGCCGTGAACTTCTGTGGCCCGCTGTTTGGTGGACATTTGGGGTGTTGTTGCTATTCTTAATGGGTGTGGCATTGGAGCGGGTGAAACCGAGAATTCGCGCATATATTATTGCGGCAGTTTGTTGGACAATTGTTGCAACCGGGTTGTTGGCGATTGCTATCAGCGGCGGCATATTTACTCAGAGTACTTTTGGTGGTTTTCTTCAATTTCAGTGGCAATCCGAAAAAATCTTATTCATCTACATCTCTACTTTATTTGCAACTATATCTGGCATGTTAATTACCAAAACAGGGTTAGAAAAAATACTTAAATACTTAAATCATGATGTTTTTTCGTGACTAAAGCACCATGGTCAGTATTAACTAAACAAACTTCGAAAGAATTCTTATGGGCATATTAATTGAGGACGGGAAATTCTACGCTGACAATATGGATTTTCACGGTTGGTCACCAGTTCAAGAAGATTATTTGAGAACATTGCTGGCTAATGTGTATTTATCAGATTCTGCAACCGGAAAAGCCCTTCTTGAAAAAAATGAAAATGTAGCACTATTCACCGGTGTTGATATCATTCAAACTTCGGGGGGGTCTTCAACAGACCCAGACTATGCAAATGTTTTTTCAAATTTATATGATACGGGTTTTTACACTAATCCCAATATGAAATTCATTAACAAGAATGGCTATGTATTTTCAACGTCACCTACCCATATTCTCATTCATGAGCTAATTCACGCAATTGATTTATTGTATGATCCTGATGGTAAAGGCAATATTCCAGCTCTTACAACTGAAAACATTAGGTACAGAGATACCTATGGCGATACCGTAACTAAAACTGCATTGATTTTGTCACAAATGGGTATTGATCCTGAAAGAGCTGGCTATGCTGCCGGAATCACTACCTCAAGCGAATTTTATGATGTTACATCATTTACACAGGGGCAACCAATTTACCAAGCTATCAATCTTGCAAAAATTTTGCCTGCGGGTAGTGTAGATTGTAGCCCGCATAACGGTTTAATATTGGGCACCAAATATAGCGACATCATATACGGAAATGCTGGACAAGATTTCCTTTTTGGAGGCAGCGGTGAAGATAATCTCTACGGTGGTTTTGGAAAAGATTTTCTCTATGGCGGCGCTGACAACGATTTTATCAACGGCGCGATTGGCGATGATACCGCCGATGGCGGTTCTGGCGAAGATGAATATTTCTATTCACTTTATTCAACGGATCCCAGCCCGGTAAAAACCACAA
>JAAEMP010000056.1 GCA_024225445.1 Hyphomicrobiales bacterium
CATCCCTCTCCTGCTGCAATCCTATGGTATCTTTGCCGTGGCCTATGGCGCGGCATGGCTGCTGCGCGTGCCATTCAAAATTGCCGCACCCTGCGCGATGATCGGCACATCCAATTTCTTCGAACTTGCCGTTGCCGTGGCAATCAGCCTGTTCGGCCTGAATTCCGGTGCCGCGCTGGCAACGGTTGTCGGAGTGCTGGTTGAGGTGCCGGTAATGTTATCGCTGGTGGCATTCGCCAATAATACGCGGCGGTATTTTGCGCAGGGGTGAGATGGAGGGAAGGTATTGGCATGGATGCGGTAACCGGCCATGGTGCCCGTGGCCGGAATTGTTATGACCAGCAAAGCGTTTCTCTCATAATCTCCAGTGCCTGCTCCCGATAAGTGTTCTGCAGTTGCCTGAAATCATGTTTGATCATGTATCGTGAAAAAAGGGCCTTCACAAATTCCGGCTTCAATTTCTCCGCCGCTGCGATCGCAACTTCAACTTCTTGAGGCATGCTGGATAAAGCCTCAATGATCGCATCGCGGTGTCCGGCCATCGCTCCGCTTGCGATATCAAACAAGTCGCGGGGCTGCATGCTGTCTCCTCTAGAATGCACTTTCTTTGCAATGATCTCTGGCACAGTTTCCAGTTGAACCTCGCGACCACAAACTTGCTGTCCCGTTGTCGGTTCGTCCGTTATGTGTGCGGCAACGATGAAATCAATCTCGCCAATATCATCAAAGGCAAAACGACAACTTGTCGTGCCGTTACTGCTGTAACCGGACGGTTGAATGCTCAAGTTAAATGCTGTGGTTTCCGGATTAAACAGAGAAAGTTGCTGCGGGTCTGAAAGGAAGAGATCAATATCATGACTTTCCCGATGGTTTATCTGCAACAGCATCGCAGTGCCGCCGCCGAATGTCCAATTGTCAATTAGAGGATATGCATGATTGACCTGATCAATCAGTTCATAGGCGACAGGCAGCAACCGCTGCCACGGCGATGAGATAACGGCGCTCAAGCAGCCAATGGCGCATCAACGCCGGATAATTCAACAAATGCGGTTGCTGCCTTTTTCAGGGCAGCTTCCGATATACCGTGCTGGTGCGCAAAGGCGAGTTGATCCTCGACAGGAATCTCACTGAAAAATGAACTTACCTGTCCAATGTAATCACTATCCAGGGATGGTACTTGAATCTGGACAGCAAGAACCCCTGCGCTGGCATATGTACCATATGGCGCGTTCACTTTGGAAAGAAGTGTGTTCTTTACTGTTTGTTTCATGATGACTGATATATATACGTATCCGGTTAACATCAAGTTTTATGGATCAGATTGGTGAACACCGCCCTTGTGTCCAACGTTGCCAACCGGTTCATCAAATAACCATTATAAAAAATTTGATACCCGGATTTCAAGCACCTCAATACAAGGCAGAATGCGATTGGGGCAACCGATCACTGCCAAAACTGATCAGCAGCAACACCAACGCCCGAGCGTAATATTAGCGGAGAACGCGGCAGTAGATTTTTGGGGTGTAAGGAGGTTGTTTGATTGTCAGGGTTGAAAATATTAGCAACTAAACAACCTCATCAAATCGGTGCAGGCAAAGAATATCACTTCGAACTCTGAACGCTCTCATCGTTTCTGCGAAACGATTGCCGTTAATTGCCAAGCGCGAATGCTGTTGCCATTTCGCCTCGCGAAAAGCCTGTGGTGCAGGCAGAGACTTGAACTCCCACGCGTTTAGAACATCTGAACCCGAATCTGGCGTAGCTGTCAATTACACCCTACCCGCACAGCAATCCCTGCATTGAAAGATTTCTGGAATTACGGTAATAGTGTGGACGCTTCGCAGTTGATGGAAATCGTTTTTTTCTCTTCTGTCATGGCTTACTTTAGAGCCGACCGAGGCATTTATATTATTACCGTAATTCAACAGGCCGATTACTGATGGAGAAGGTGACAACATGAAAAACTTCATTTTGGGACTGGCCCTGTTTTTGCTGGCAGGAAGTACCGCCCTTGTCAATGCCGGGGAAGTGCAGATGGGCGATGACGGACTGCACAAGCAAGCCTGGTTTTCAGATACATTCAAGGATATTGCCGAGGATATTGCCACGGCAAAGGAAGAGGGAAAACGTCTGGCGATCATTTTTGAGCAACGCGGGTGCATCTACTGCAAGGAAGTGCATGAGCACGTACTGAGCGACCCGGAAGTACGCGACTATCTGAAGGAAAACTTCATGATGGTACAGTTCAATCTGCATGGCGATGTTGAAATAGTCGATACAGACGGCGAAGTTCTCAGCGAAAAAAAGGCCGCCAGAAAGTGGCGGTTGCTGTTTACGCCAACCGTCCTGTTTCTGCCTGAAGATCCTCCACAGGATAAAAGTGCGGTTGAAGCAGCTGTTGCGATAATGCCTGGTGCATTCAAGAAATTCACTTTTTTGGAAATGTTCATCTGGGTTAATGAAAAAGGATATGAGAGCGATGAAGGCTTTCAGACTTACTTCAATCGCAAATTTCGCGAACGCCAGGAAGCCAAGAAGAAAGCCTCCAATTGACTTCTCCGTGACACTGGTAACGCAACCATAGGCCTGCTCACGAGCAAAGAGCGGCGCTGACAGTTTACCCTCATGCACTTAATCATTGAGCTGTGAGGGTTGAAGCGTGTCGCGTCCAATAGGGTTGATTGTAGATGGGCTAATAGTATCAAGTGCGTTGATAGTACCGATTATCAATCTCATTGTACTTTAGGGAATAGAACCAAATCCCGCTTGAGATAATTTGCTGGGATTGTGGATTGAAACGAAA
>JAAEMP010000057.1 GCA_024225445.1 Hyphomicrobiales bacterium
AATGCCGCCGAGACCTACACCGGCGCCACGACCATCAATGTACCCCACGACACGCTAAAAGCCGGAAACGCCTGCCCCAGTTGCCCAAGCGGCAAAATCTCTCCAATCAAGCGGCCCGCCGTTCTCGTTCGAGTCACCGGCATGGCGCCCCTATCGGCCACCGTATACAAGTTAGAGAAATTACGCTGCAATGCCTGTGGCGAAGTCTTTACCGCGCGCGAGCCACCCGAAGTAGGACCTGCGAAGTACGACGAGGGTGCGATCGTCATGATCGCGCTGCTCAAGTACGGTTTCGGCTTGCCATTCCACCGATTGGAGCAGCTGCAACAAGGCCTCGGGATCCCGCTCCCATCTTCGACGCAATGGGATTTGGTCGCCCAATCCAGCGAAGCTTTCTTACCGGCTTATCAAGAGTTGGTTCGTCAAGCCGCACAGGGCGATGTCCTGCACAATGATGACACGACGATGAAGATCCTTGAGCTTACCGGCAAAAGGCGCAGAGACGCTGTAGCCTCCGGCGATATGGATCCAAATCAAC
>JAAEMP010000058.1 GCA_024225445.1 Hyphomicrobiales bacterium
ACGATCATGTAGGGAAAAACAACAATGTCACGAAGCGGCAGAAGCGGATAAACTTCACCGGAAGCGAAATCAATGCTGTCAGAACTTTCGGAAGTCATGAAAGATAGTCCTTTTGTGTTCGTGTCATCTTTGCAGAAAGCCGGATGGACAAACGAATCTTGATTCTTGCATTCCCATTCTAACCAAACAACACGCATACGAAAACCATCAAATAGATATTGTGAAAAATTATTGATGGTTTATGCAGAAAATTTACCGCAAAGGTCAGAATGAACGTATTGACATACATCTGGGGTGGCGCAAGGACGGGTTCAAGGTATGGGGTACTAATTTTATACTGGCTGATCCAGCCCAAAAAGACTCGACCAGCTTTACGCAAAGCAGGTCACAGTACTAGACTCCCCGGTTGAAGGCGGCTGTCAGCCTGGGTTTTCGGTTGGTTCGGTTTGATATTATGTGCTCGAATATTGTGCTTGCATCTTTGCGATCTGGCATTGCAAACATTTTTTTAAGGGTTTCAAGACCAAGGGCAAACAACGAGACCGCTGCTCTTCCGTGGCTTTTTACATACACGGGGTTTGCTGCATTCACTGCAACACCGGTCTTGACAGCAATCGCAGTGGCGATTGCCAGTATAGCCATCAATGTTGCCAGCTTTTTTGGATTTGCAATATCGGTTGTCTCCATGTCAAAGCCTCTGGTTTTCAGGTTTGCAAACAGGGTCTCGATCGTCCATCGTTGCCTGTAAAGCGCTAACGCGCGTGCTGGACGTGAAGGACAAGCCAGTGCCAGCAGTTCACCGGACTTGATCCGCATGATGACAATACGCAAGGGCGGGCCGTCTTTGAGATAGCAGCAGCCTTTGAGCTTCATGGATTGTCCGCGCTTTAGGTTTTGAGCGATACGTGCAATCGGCCAGGTGGCATAGCCTTGACGGCTAACGAACTGGTTTTCGCGTAGGCGCAGTACAAAATATACATTGTTTTCAGCAAGATATGCCACCCAGTTGCCGTCGATAAATTCGCGATCCCCCATCAGCATGATGACTTTCATATCGGGAAATGTCACCCGTAAACGCTCCAGCAACTGTGTGCGCACTTGCGTCGATGAGTTGCCTTTGTTTGGCAGGAATGTCCAGATCAGTGGGATACCCACACCATTCCAGACAACAGCGATCATCAAAATACTTATGCTGACTTTGCCAAAGTTCCAGTTGGTGCGGTCAATCGTCAATGTCCATGGCTTGCCATTAAGCCCCAGTAAGGCAACACTCACACGAGCTGCAGTACATGTATCGATGTGGATGAACTGAAAGAAGCGATAGAACCGGCGGCGCACAGAATCTGTCCGGGCGCATGAAGGGGTATGAGCCGCCAGCCGCCAAAGGCAAACTGTGCCGTACCGCATGATCAACAAACCAGCCAGCACAGCGTTTCACGCCTTGTTCGGCTGAGCGAAATATGTTCCTGTGTAACTGCGGATAAGGTATTGAGAAATGTTGAGGACATGAAATGGATCCTTTTGTATCCAAACAAAGAATCACCTTTATGAATCAATTCAATGCCTTATCCAATAGCGTCCAGTACTGTGCAAATTTGCATAAAAACCGCTATCCCGGTCCTATTAAATAGGGGAAACTGGACGCTTACCAGAAAAAGGTCAAAACAGCCACAATACCTCTACGTTTCCTCCATCGTTAACGTGCGGTGAACGCCACCTTACCAAAGACGGACCTGTCACGATTTGGCTCGAGACCTGATACGGGGACCGGCTGTAGATCGTTCCGGGTCGGCAGGAACTTGATTATTTCACCATATGCCCGGATAAATTCCCAGGAAGTTGAGTGATTCCATCCAAACCTGACACACTCTATTTCAGGTAACGTTCCTTTATGGCTCTCTCACTTTTGTCAAATCGCTCTACAACCTGAGCGCAGTACGGATTATATTTGTTGACGTCTGCGAATAGCGCCGCATCATGGCGTACGCTGTCGACCGCATCCATGAGATAGCCGAAGGAGGCTGTATCAATGTCGGTGCGTTCGAAATCGCCCAGGGCCAGGATCTGACCGATATAGTGGGTGAGAAACAAAGTTTCAGCGAGCATTTTGTCGTGCTCTTGAGCGGTTAATTCCACAACCTTGAATCCCATGCCTGAAACCCAATCTTTCATGGATTGCAGCGCATTCAGCCCAAGATTGGTATCGGTGATGGCAATTCGAAAACCCGAAATATCACCGCCTTTCCTGGAATAACTGGCAGGGCCAAACATGGGATGAATCGACAAATATCGGGTTGAAGGCAGAATTTTGCGAATGATCTGCGAGGTGTAGACTTTCACGGTAGCGATATCAACAATGGTTGTTGCCTGCGTCAGATGAGGTTTTATCTGGTATAAAACCGGTTCATAGGCACTGATCGGGACGGCCAAAAATATTACGTCTGAGCGAAGGGTAGTAGCCAGTGAGCGGAACAGCCGTCCATCGGGCGTTTTTTCGGGACTATAAACGCAAACACCGGCTTCTGGCGCAAATCGATTGGCCAATATATGAAGGAATGCGCCAAAGCTTCCGTATCCAATAATCCCGATTGATTTTGTTATTTTCCCGTTCCAGAATCTGATCTGCAAAACAATGGCTGGATTGCAACTAATTGGACGCCATACATTCAACCCTGCACAATGTAAAGCAATTGATAGTCACCTGAAGCTGAACGATATGAACAGGCTTCCTTGAGGCACTCGATTGCGCAACGTCCACGCCAAACGTTATCAGCTTCTCAGCTATAAGGGGGATGTCGATCTGGGAGCATAACCTGATGAATGGTAGCATTCCCACAACTTCTAGCGGCCACACGGTGCATTCAACTGAAAAACACCTTACGAAACTCTCGAAGAAATGCTGTAATCAATGAAACCAATGTTCCCATCTGTAGCCACACCTTACAAGCTACAACCTAACCTGAATTAGTGGCTAGGCACTGACTTCCTTGTCCTCGCCCTTGTCCGAATATATATACAACGGCCTGGCATTGCCATCGACCACTTCATCGGAAATAACCACTTCTCCCACGCCTTCCAGACTGGGCAGTTCAAACATGGTATCGAGCAAGATAGATTCCAGAATGGATCTTAAACCCCTGGCACCGGTTTTGCGTTCGATCGCGCGTTTGGCGATGGCAGTCAGCGCGTCTTCATGAAATGTCAGGCTTACTTCCTCCATTTCAAAAAGTCGCTGATATTGTTTGACCATGGCATTTTTGGGTTCTGAAAGAATTTTAACCAAGGCATCGATATCGAGGTCTTCCAAAGTTGCCAAAACAGGCACCCGGCCGACAAATTCCGGAATCAACCCAAATTTCAACAGGTCTTCCGGCTCCACCTGACGCAATAATTCACCTGTTTTCCGATCTTCCGGATTTTCAACATGAGCGGAAAAACCGATGGATGTCTTGCGACCGCGTTCAGAAATAATCTTGTCCAGCCCAGCAAAAGCACCGCCACAGATAAACAGGATATTTGTAGTATCAACCTGTAAAAATTCCTGCTGCGGGTGTTTCCTGCCTCCTTGAGGAGGAACAGATGCAACCGTACCTTCCATGATTTTCAACAAAGCCTGCTGCACCCCCTCACCCGAAACATCGCGGGTAATAGAAGGGTTGTCAGTTTTACGGGTAATTTTATCCACTTCATCTATGTAGACGATGCCGCGTTGGGCACGCTCCACATTATACTCGGCTGACTGCAGCAGCTTCAGGATAATATTCTCTACATCCTCGCCCACATAACCCGCTTCGGTAAGCGTTGTTGCATCGGCCATCGTGAATGGCACATCAAGAATTCTTGCCAGGGTCTGGGCCAACAGGGTCTTGCCACAACCCGTAGGACCAATCAGCATTATATTTGATTTTGCCAATTCGACATCATCATTCTTCGTGGCATGATCGAGGCGTTTATAATGGTTATGAACTGCCACTGACAAAACCCGCTTGGCATAGGGCTGGCCTATTACATAGTCGTCAAGAACGTCCAAAATTTCCTGCGGTGTTGGCGCACCATCCCCGGATTTGATTGCAGAGGATTTATTTTCCTCTCGGATAATATCCATGCACAACTCAACACATTCATCACATATGAAAACGGTAGGTCCGGCAATCAGTTTTCGCACCTCGTGCTGACTTTTACCGCAAAATGAGCAGTAGAGTGTGTTCTTGCTGTCACCGCCACCACTGTTTGAAATTTTGCTCATTAGAAATCCTTAGTTCTGCAATATGGCTTCAGCTATCACTGTATCGCCTTTTGTTAACCGACTACACCACCAACATAAATATTGCGTCAGTCACGCATTAATAATATTTTGCACGTGATTGTACAGGTGTAAACCTGTAGAATGGCTTAATAAGTAAAGATATTGGTGACAATTTGTAAACAAAGTTAAAAAAATAGCGATTTATCCAATTTTCCTAGTCATTTTCATCACCAGTATCTGGTCGTTTTGTCACAACCTCATCAATCAGACCGAAATCCTTGGCTTCTCCCGCTGTCATGAAATGGTCGCGATCAAGCGTGGACTCCACCACATCATAATCCTGACCGGTATGTTCCACATAAACTTCATTCAGTCGCTTCTTCATTTTCATGATGTCTTCAGCATGGCGCTGAATATCCGAAGCCTGACCCTGAAACCCGCCTGAAGGCTGATGAACCATGATACGGGCATTGGGTAGTGCAAATCGCATATCCTTGTTTCCCGCAGCCAGTAGCAATGAACCCATCGATGCAGCCTGCCCCATACAGAGTGTAGAGACGGGCGGTTTGATGAACTGCATGGTATCATAAATGCCCATACCTGATGTAACAACACCTCCGGGTGAGTTGATATACAGATTTATTTCCTTTTTCGGATTTTCGGCCTCAAGAAACAATAATTGTGCACTAACCAACATCGCCATACCGTCTTCGATCGGACCGGTTATGAAAATAATTCGCTCTTTAAGAAGGCGGGAAAATATATCATAGGAACGCTCACCACGGTTAGTTTGTTCGACAACCATGGGGACAAGGTTCATACAGGTTTCAATGGGATCTTTCATTTTGCGAAATGCCTTTATGGAAAGAGTGTATCAAATGGATATGCTATTTCTATATACTAATCCGGCTATATCACCTGAAATTGCCGAATACCGAATCTGAATTCGCAGACAAACATAGGTTAGGTGAAGATTGGATTAAAGGGGTGACGAATAATTTGGATGCCGAGCAAAAAAGTATTTTTTAAATTTGGCCTAATTCCACCCAACCACGCTATATTCCACCAAACCAAGTTATCAATCAATATCGTGACGACAGATATGAATTATCAACGGTTCAATATGGCTGCGAAATTTCATATTGACGGATTTAGGTTAAGCTAAATATTGAATTTTTTCCAAGTTTAGAGCGGATATTCTTTACACGGTGTAGCCAATTTTACCAGTCCATACCCATCTCTTACCCGTCAACAAAACAGGTTACGTGATTTGAATTGAGAGATCCCCCTTTACTCACAAGTCACGTGCAAGCTTGACATTGTCGCCATCATTTAATGGAGTTCCATCGCAGTCTTTAATTTCCATAATTCCCCATTTACCAATTTTTGAGCAACTATTTATAATTTCTTGCTACAAATACAGGGATACTCCGACGAAATAATTTACAAGCAAGTCTTGGTCCAGCTTGAGTTATTTTCATCGGGCGGGTCATGGCGAACCGGCTGGCAATTCGGCAAATCCCATTGTTCACCTCTTGGCAGGGTACTATTTATCGGCCGATAAGTTCCCCCATGAGCAACAATTAATACCGGACCGGCATGATCCAGGGCGTGATTAATCGCTTTGATAACACGAATCTGAAAATCTTCGACCCTTTCAATTTCAGGAGGGGTCAGGCCACTATTTCCAATCAGCCAGTCATTTAGCCAATGGTGGTGGCGGGTTCCCTCATAGGGGCCAAAATCGCATTCGCGAAGTCCTTCCAGCACAACAATTGGGCAGTTCAATCCCTGATTAATAATCTCTGCGGTTTTGAATGCACGGATTAATGGACTACAGCAAACAGTGGCGACCATCTCGCCGGAAAGCATGTCCCTCGCTTCTCCAGCCTGTTTGACACCAGTCTGATTGAGAGCAATGTTGGTATTGCCCTGAAGCCTGCCCTCCAGATTCCAATCGGTCTGTCCATGACGAACGTAGTAAAACTGTTTTTGCGCAATCATCGGAAAAAAACCTACCGGTCATCAAAGTGGAATATGCTTTAAGTCTTTAACCCGGCTTCCTGGCTTCAATACAGTCAATCTAGAGGATGATCATCCCTGCTTCTTAGGCACCCTCACGATCAGACCATCCATGTCGTCGCTGACTTTGATCTGACAACTTAAACGCGAATTTGGAGCCATTTCCCAGGCAAAGTCCAGCATGTCTTCCTCCATTACATCCGGTTCCCCGACAAGTTCTGTCCATTTTTCGTCAACGTAAACATGGCAGGTGGCACAAGCGCAAGCGCCCCCGCACTCAGCTTCAATTCCGGGAACAGAACTCTTGATTGCGTTTTCCATTACAGTTGACCCGACCGCCGCCGTGACTTCATGCGAAACACCGTCATGGGTGACAAACGTAATTTTTACCATTTTGTGAAAATGTCCGATGGAAATTGCCAATTAGTAATGAAATGACTAAAACCGCATTTAGTGCAGTTGTTGCCGAAGTCAAGACATTGAGATATGCAACCGCCTTTTAATGTGAATTTGCATCTATTTCGTGGCCATCTACCATCGATTTCAAATAATTCGCAACCAGATGAATTTGGTCGCGCAAATGGGAAACCAGACGCTGTTGGGTCGGATTTTTCTCAAGCAACGCTGCTTTTTGGGCTACTCTCCAAGCACCAACAGAACTGGCACATCCTTTCATCTGATGAGCTATTTCTTTCAATTCACCGGGCTCTTGATGTTCAGATAGCGAATGGTGACAGTTTTCGCATTGAACGAGAAACAATGCCAATATTTCATTTTCAAGCTGGTTGTCTCCCATTGTCTGCCGGGTTAGGTGCACCAGATCCAGTAAAGAATCTATCTTTTCATTATCTTTTGGAACGGGAATGCCGCCTTTTTTTTGACTGATATTGGGAGTTGCCATCGAAAATATCCGTATGTTGGTCATTCAATAGTCAAATTAATAACACAATTGAGAAAACAGGAAGTTAAGAGGTTTGATGCTTTTGTTAACCTTATATTAACTTTTTTGCCTTTCGGCGGGTGAATTTCTTGTCGAAAGCGTTGAATTGTGCAATTGAATAAATCGTGGTGATAAAATTTCAGGGGACATGTGGGAACTTTGCGATTCCAACAAAGATTGCTATCCTACTAATTCTCCCTATTTCACTGGATTTATGCTGTTTCATCCAGATGCAGACGCGAGTAGCTGTATTTATTCTGAAATGGTGCGGGACGATGCTTGTTGGGTAAAGTGATAGCGTGAGGCGAGGCCATGGCTTTAAAGCCGAAAGATAAAAAAGATGAAAATGACGCTGCCATGCAGGCAGTCGAGGATGCGCTTAATGCCGAGTTTGAAAATGTAGAACCCGGTAAAGCCGCAACCGAAAAATCGGAAGCAAAAACTCCACCCGGCACTGGCAGCCAGACTGGTGGTGAGAAAATTGCCAAGAACGCCGTTGTGCACGCCAATAAGCCCCCCACAGTAAAAACTGGTAGCGGCAATATCGATGATAGCGATATTGATATGGGCAAACTGGAGCAAAAACTCGCATCAGTGGCAAATGATATGCGCGACATGGAAAATCCGAAAAAAGCAGGCAGTAAAGGGGCCACATTTGATGAAGAGATAAATGATGTTCTTGAAGCGCTGAATTTTGAGAATAAAGCCCCGTCAAATTCAGTGCAAAATAACAGGAATGCCAAATCAGAACATCAGCTAACTTCCAATAAAGGATCGACTGCTGCACCCAGGCCAGTTGACAATCCTCCCCAAAACAAAACCCGGCGCCGTCCGGTAATTACCCCAAAAAATGTAGTTGCCGAAGACCGCCGCCCCGCTCAGGCGAGAGAAGTCCCCGCTGATCTGGCTGGAACCACTAATGCGGTACGGGCAGCCAATGATGATAGTCAGGATACAATTTCTGATCTGGTGGCTGCACTGCAGAGAAGACCAAGATCAAAAACAAGCTGGGTATCCATATTGCTCGGGATCATGTGGATTGGGGCATGCGCCTATTATGGCTACCTGAATCTGGGAAGAGAACTATCTGCAGTTTCCTCTTTTGGCGATATTATCACATCCCCTCAACTTCTTGTATTGGCGTTGGCTGTTACTTTGCCATTATTACTATTATGGGCGTTTACCTCAATGGTCAGCAGGGCACAGGAAATGCGCCACGCGGCAAGTTCGTTAACCCATGCAGCAATTCGGTTGCTGCAACCGGAAAGTGTAGCGGGTGAATCTGTCAATACTCTTGGCAAAGCCATTCGTCGCGAAGTCGCTGCAATGGGCGATGGTGTCGAACGAGCATTGGCCAGGGCTGGCGAGCTGGAATTCATGGTGCAAAATGAGGTTACCAGTCTGGAACGTTCGTATACTGATTCAGAAATCAAGTTGCGCGGCCTGGTCAGCGAACTGGCAAATGAACGTGAAACAATTGAAAATCACGCGGAGAAATTGCGGGAATCAATTTCTGATACACATTCTGGCCTGACGGAAGAATTAAATATCGCAAACCTTCGGATACAGGACGCCGTATCTATGGCAACCAACCGAATTACGGACAGGCTGGAAGAACGTCAAACTTCAATTTCGGCTTCCCTTCTGGAGGCGGGCGAAAGTCTGGTGGCCAGAATGTCGTCGGCCGGTTTGGAAATCCAGGCAAATATGGAAGCTAGCAGCAATGCTGTTGGAACGGGAATTGAGGCAAAAACCGGCGAACTTACCAATCATATAAGATTGGCGGGTAATGCTATGGCCAGTTTGCTCGATATTCGTTCAGCTCAAATCAGTGAGCAAAGTGAAGAATTCTCAAGAATGCTTGAAGATTCAGTAAGTCAACGCTCAACTGAATTTGCTGAAAGGATTACTGAGGCTGGAAGTGCGTTAAATTCGGCACTGGATTCCCGAATTTCGACCATTAGCAATACCCTGAATACCCAAGGTATGACACTGGTCGAGGCATTGGGCATGCGTACCGTAACTCTGGAGAAAATTCTCAATGATCGTTCGGCTGAAATAAACAAATCCATTGATGATGGAATGGGAATCCTGGTGTCCGGATTTAGTGAAAAATCAAAATCCCTGGATTTAGCATTGGAGGACCGAACCAACCAAATTAACGCATCATTGAACGAAAGTGTAAGTATTCTGGTTAAGGGGCTGGCTGCAAAAACCGAAAAACTGGATAGCGTACTTTCAGAGCGCAGTTCAAAAATTGACGCAGTAATGGTCAAGCGCGTTGGAACTTTAGTCGAGGGTCTGGGTACAAGTGCGCAAGATCTGGATGCTGTTCTGAATGACCGCACTGGCAAGTTTGACGAAATTATTGATAGCCGGGTTGGAGGCCTGGTGAAAGGCCTTAGCTCCAAGGCAAAAGCTCTGGATGAAGTATTGAAAGAGCAATCAGGCGATTTTAACGCTGTTTTGGAGACACGTGTTGGGACACTGGTTGATGGTCTCGGTGCCACGACCAAGGATCTGGACAAGTTACTGGGAGAAAAATCCAGTCAGATCAACACAATACTTGATGATCAAGTTGGCACACTGGTTGATGGCTTAAACACCTCGGCCAAAGATTTGGACAAAGTTTTGGGTGAACAATCCAACCAAATCAATATCGTATTAGAGGATCGGGTTGGAACACTGGTCGATGGTATGGGTGCCAAAGCTCATGATCTGGACAAAATTCTTGATGAACGAACGGATCAAATTGATGGCTTGCTGGAGAAACGAGTCGGTACATTAGTTGACGGTTTGGGAACCAAGACAGAAAATCTGGACAGAGTACTCGATGAAAGATCACGCCAGATTAATTCCGTTATAGAAGATCGCGTTGGAGCTCTTGTTGAGAACATAAGCCATAAATCCATTGCGATGGACCAGGTGCTGGTCGAACAATCAGGGCAAATCAATTCAATATTAGTGAGTCGGGTTGGTGCCCTGACTACTGAGTTAAGTACAAAAACCAAGGTGCTGGACGAAGTACTGGATGATCGATCGGGACAAATCAATACAATATTAGAGAGCCGGGTTGGTGCCATGTCTGCTGAATTAGGCACAAAAACCCAGGCGCTGGGCGAAGTACTGGATGACCGATCGGGGCAAATCAATTCAATATTGGAGAGCCGGGTTGGTGCCATAACTGCTGAGTTAGGCTCAAAAACCAAGACGCTGGGCGAAGTACTGGATGAGCGATCGGGGCAAATCAATTCAATATTGGAGAGCCGGGTTGGTGCCATAACTGCTGAGTTAGGCTCAAAAACCAAGGCGCTGGGCGAAATACTGGATGACCGATCGGGGCAAATCAATACAATATTGGAGAGCCGGGTTAATATGCTGACTGATGAGTTAGGCACAAAAACCCGGGCGCTGGACAAAGCACTGAATGATCGATCCGTTCAAATTGATGAAATGATGTATAATCGCGTTGGTGCCGTGATCGAAAATCTGGACGCAAAAGCGCAGGATCTAGACAATGTGATAACTGACCGTACAACGGCAATCGGTGAAACTATTTCAGACCGCTTAACCGGATTCGGGCGCGCATTGACCGGTCATGTGGACAATGTAGTTGTTCAGTTGACCGACCAAACCAATCTATTGCAGATCACAACTGAACGGGTAGAAACAGCCGTAGAAGAACGCACTGACAGCATGAATGAAACGCTCTTCAAGCGCACCAAAGAATTATCCGAAATATTCAGTAAAAGTGAAATTCAGATTACAACTGCGATTGGCGATGGACATCAGAAAGTAATGGAGGGCCTTGACAAGCGCCTTCGAGAAACCGCCATCAGCCTTGACAGCAAAGCTGAAAATTTATCAAGACTGCTGAGTGAAAGAGCTGTAAACATCAACCGGACTATGGGAACCAATCTGGTTGAAACCCAGCGCACAATAGAAGAAAATACGGTCAAACTCGGAAAACTGCTGGATGAGCGTTCAGTTGGTATTTCAACCATGCTGAATGATCGTGCCATCAAGATATCCGGAGTACTTGAACAGCATTCGGGTAATATATTCGATATGTTGAGCGAACGAGCAAATATGATTAACTCCGGCATGCTGGCACGTTCAAATGAATTTGTGGAAATTGTAGAAACCAAAGCGCTGCCAATGGTTGAATCTCTTCGCCGGGTTGGTGATGAAGTTTCACATCGTCTGAACGAAACCTCGGGATTGGTTGATTCGAGTGTTAACGACGTAATCAAAAAACTTGGATCATCCAATGAAATACTTCGCATATTGGTTGAACAGGCCGGAGAAAATCTGGGTACTATTCAGGCCTCCCTTGGCCAACAATCTTCCTCACTAATGGATGCGTTTGACAAAGCGACAACAAATCTGGAACTTTCAGGAAAACTGGCCAGCGATGTTCAAACGGGCATGAAATCCACTGCATCCAATCTGCTGGCTGACGTTAACTCCGTTGCTGAACGTTTGAATGAACAAGGAAATATACTGGTGGAGGCAACCCGAATTATTGACGCCTCTCAAACCAATTTCGCCACTACGCTGGATGTACGCCAGGAATTATTGAAAGAACTGTCAAACGGCCTGGTACAACGTTCGGATGAAATTGAGGAAACCATGTCGAAAATGTCAGCGACAGTTACCAGAATGCTGACTGATTCCAAGGAAAAATCAACGGAGATTGGTGGTATCGTCAGTGCGGAAGTTTCTGCGGCAATTAACAGCGCCACTTCGCGTTTCAGTGATGCAACAGAATCCATGAAGATTGCTGCACGCGACGTTTCTGCGGAACTCGAACAGACACGTGAACAAATGCGCCGCGGTGTATTGGAACTTCCCAATGAGACACGTCAAAGCGCAGATTCGATGCGCCGTGTAGTCACTGATCAGATCAAGGCGCTCAAAGACTTGTCTGATATCGTCGTGCGTTCCGGTAAGGCGTTGGATGCGACACCTGCTTCACGCAGTGCCCGCAACAAGGCAAACATGCTGTCTGAACCGGTAGCACAGCGGGTCATCCAAAATCCTGAGCCACAAGTTGCGGCAATTTCTGTTCAACAGGCAAAACCGGTTAATCCCCCTTCGCGTCCTGATACGGATACAGACCAAAAACTGGAAGTGGTCCCTGCCGCTGCTCCAGCGCCAACAACGGAACAAGTTGTTTCGGCAACTCCGCAACCCACGCCGACTGTCGACCAGCAGGCTGCTCCAGCAACCAATGTTCAGGCGGCACCAGAGACAATTCCGGCAGCACAAAATGCCCCTCAGACTGGTTCCGTACTTCAACAGCCAGCACCCGCACCAAACCATCAGCAACAAGCTCGACAAGACAATGTCCGCTCAGATGCCCGTCCTGCTCCTGCAGCTGCAGCAAGGCCCGCCGATCCAGCACCAACGCAAAAGAGCGACGAAAGCGGGGGCTGGGTGAGTGATCTCTTGCGACGCGCTTCCAATAATGAGCCGGTAAGTCCTCCAACGCCGCCGCAAAGTAATCCTGGTGCAAATCGTTCACCACATCATGTTGTGGAGTCTCTGAATGCGCTTTCCATGGATATTGCGCGTGCGATTGATCATGAAGCATCTGTTGAGTTATGGGACCGTTACCAACGCGGTGAGCATGATGTTTTTACTCGTCGTTTATACACTATTCAGGGTCAGAGAACATTTGATGAAATTCAGAAAAAATATCAAACTGAACCTGAATTCCAAAATGCAGTTAACCGATATGTAGAAGATTTCGAAAAACTATTGACCGATATTGCCCGCAATGATCGCGATAATATCATGACTCAAACTTACCTCACATCTGACACAGGAAAAGTATATACCATGCTGGCCCATGCATCGGGCAGATTTAGTTCGCACCAATAAAACCGGGCAACCGAACTTATCAGACAAAATATCGGTATCAATGTTGTACAAGCTGATTCAAGAAAACAATCTACCTTGTAGAAAACATAGAAATATGACGATCAACCATTCGGGCCAAATTATTACAACAAGCTATCATGATAACGCATTTGCCATCATTTGCGGATCAATATTGCCGCCGGAAATAATACAGACGATGGTTTCACCTGCCCAGGACTTTTCAGCATTCAACAACGCAGCCAAAGCCACAGCACCTCCAGGTTCAACCACCAGCTTCAATTCGTGAAACGCGAACTTTACCGCTTTCAAAGCATCCATATCGCTGACCGTTAAACCTTCATCCAGCAAATTGCTATTAATCGCAAAACCGATTTCACCGGGTTCTTCGCTCAACAATGCATCGCATACCGAACCGGACTTTTTCAGATTCGCCACTCGTTTCCCGGCAATCAGGGAACGTCGATAATCATCAAATCCTTCGGGTTCCACACTGTGAATTTTGATTTCAGGAAAATAATGCGTGAGGGCCAATGCCAGACCGCTTGTCAATCCACCACCACCGGTGCAAACCAGTGCCCGGTCCAGCTTATTGCCGGTATTGATTCCGGCCTCGCCCAACTGCCAGGCAATTTCCAACCCGGTTGTTCCCTGCCCTGCGATCACATTGGGATTGTTAAACGGATGTATATAATTGGCACCGTTGTGTTCACATATTCTGCGTGCGATCGCGTCGCGATCTTCTTCATTTCTGTTATAGGTGATGATCCGTGCACCAGAACGTTTTGTACGTTCCAGCTTTATTGAAGGCGAATCTTCGGGCATGACAATTGTCGCCTCAACCCCCATTAATCTGGCAGCTTCCGCGACACCTTGTGCATGATTGCCTGAGGAACATGCAACTACACCGTTTTTTTTCTGGGAACTCTCCAGCATCGAAATTGCGTTATAGGCTCCACGAAATTTGAAAGAACCTGTTCTCTGAAGATTTTCCGGCTTGATGAAAACCCGGGCACCGGTCATTTCATTCAGTAATTGATTTTCCAGCAACGGAGTTTTTCTTGCAATATTATCAATTCGACCTGCCGCATCCAAAACGTCCTTGAATTGTGGAATGTTTTTCATTGCTTGTGCATCCCTTGTTGCTGCATCACTATCTAAAAGTCTGTTCATGAATACACAAGAGGGTTTGGGGATATTGATTATCCAGCCAGAAACTCCAGGGTTCGGTCCGATACCAGCTCGTAGACCCATAAACAGGGCCGAAAAGGCGGTAAAACTGTAAAAAATATGCAAGGAAAAGTGTGCGGGATGGGCTTGTTGCCCATTCAAGCGCTTTGACGCAACAGATTGAAGCAATTTTACCGTCCTTCAGGATATGACCTGAAGTACTTTTGATGAAATAGCCGTTTGATGTCCCATATCGTTCCACTCGACCAGGCGCGGAGTGCAGCGCGATGCTTGCGCATCGGGCAAGCTTCGCGACAACTCCGATGAGCCGATACGGGGCTCCCTGGTCACTGTAGAAGCTGTTGAAAACATATGATAAAATGGCCGATCAAAATTGCCCAGCTGCGGCGTTGAAATTCGCTTATGGTAACCCGGCACTGCAGCGCTCAATTCGCCCTGCATGTGAACAACTTCGATTCGGTCAAACAATTCATGTTTCATCAAAAGTGCCCTAAATCATTACACATAAACCAGCATCAACTTTTTGCTCAATATTATTTAAACCATATTGCTGCAAACTACTCATTATTGGGTCATATTCTGCTGATATCGGTATCTGCGGTGCCTCTTGAAGTGTACAGACTTGTATTGTGTCGCCAGGCAATTGAGGAAAGTTGTTAACTTGAAACACCGGCCAGAATATTTGCGAATAATGGCAATTACTGTTGTCGCGATATCGGCTAATGTAGCCATTGTTTTCCCGGCCCATGCCCAGTCATCAGCTTGTATTAAGTTGCAAAATCAGCTCAGCGCGCTCGATTTTAGCGGTACCAACCGCCCTGGACCCAGTCCGCGATACCGTCAATATGACAGAGCGGTCAAGGACCAGCAGGTGCAAATCGACAAAACCCGCCGGATGGCTCGTCGCAATGGCTGCAACGGCAATTTTTTCAACAGGAGGAATACGTCGACATGTGGACGGATTTTGGCAAGCCTTGATAAGATGAGCGGTAATTTGGCTACCCTCAAGCAGGAACGCCAGCGGCTTGCACCCAGAAACACCAATGTAAGTAATAATCAACAACGCTCTATTATTCGGGCGATGAACAGACGCGGCTGTTTTAACAACAACAATGGGTTTCAGGCAACCAGAGAAAGACCTCGCCGTCGCTCACTGGTTGAGCAGATTTTCGGCGTGCGGACATTTGGCGATGATGGCAGGCGCGGATTATTTGAACAACCCGATTTTTCCATGTCGTCGCGCTACAACACCTATCGCACAATGTGTGTACGTGAAATGGATGGCTATTATTTTCCGATTAGTTTTTCAACAACACCGGAGCGGTTTGAATTTGATGAACGGGTTTGCCAGTCCAAATGCCCAGGGACGAATGTATCGCTCTACTTCCATGCAATGCCAACCCAGGACAGTGAAGATATGGTCTCGTTTCGCGGGCAAATACCTTATGCGGACCTACCTGCAGCTTTTGCCTATCGCAAGAAATTCAACCCCAAGGCAACCTGCAAATATACCTCGGGAATCTTTGAGGAAATTACCAGTTCCAGCTATCATAATCTGAATTTTTCAAACCCGTCGAATTCCACACCCTCCCGGATCGGCACCCCGAATTTTCGCGGCGATCGCAGCCTGGATCCAGAAACAATAGCCAATCAAAGCGGCCTTTTTAGTGAAAGCGAGATAACACGCCTGTTTACCAGTCCGGAAGATATCGCCAAGGCCGACACAATCGCGTTCAATGGCAGAAGGGTCAGGATAGTCGGGCCAGCATTTTTTGCACAAGCTATTGAAAACAATATGGTTGTTAAAAAGTAGTGTAACCACCTGGATACAGGATTTGTCACATTTGGTCACACAGCGGCTACATGTGACCACGTCAAGATTATTCTCTACGATATCCGGAATTCTTCAAGTATCTCAGGCCCCTTTCAGGATCAGGACCAATTAATTAACACGGGATCATTTCCTTAATGCTGAGGCTTGGAACATTTCCGGTTTAGATTGAACCATTTGATGGAGTCAAATCAGTTCACTCGGCCAGGCGCGGAACCCGAAAATGTATCTGGGCGATATGTAATGTCGGGCAAGGTTCGCAACGCAGCCCCAATAAGAACCTGGGGGCTGATTTGGGCCGCCCCAAGAATATGGCGAAGGCTTGTTTTTCACGCTCGCTGGACTGCGTTATACTTCGCTTATGGTCGTTATAAACCACTGCGCAAAGCATGCCTTGCCAGCAAACGTGAAAGACAAGTCAAATAATTCAATCTAAACCGGAAGTGCTCTAGCACCAGCTAGTCGGGCCAGCGTTTTTTCCCGACCAATAAGCAATAGGATAGCGGCCAGTTCCGGACCATGCTCGCGACCCGTCATAGCTTTTCTGAGAGGCATGAACAATGCCCTGCCCTTGCGTCCTGTTTGCTGTTTGATCAAGGATGTCCATTCAGTCCAGGTTTCCTCACCCCAGGGCTGATCAGGAAGCAGCGTCCTGGCTTGTTGCAGGAATTCAACATCATCTTTGTCAATGACCGGCGTTGCATGTTCGACCATCTGCCACCAATCAGCTGCTTCCGGCAGTTTTTCAATGTTCTCTCTGACAACATTCCAGAAATCTTCGCCGCCGCCAATGCCTGCTGCTTCCAACTTTTGCCGTGCGTTTGAATAAGGCTTTGCGTGGACCAGTTTTTTGTTCAGGCTGTCGAGTTCTGCCACGTCAAATTTTGCCGCAGATTTGGTAATAGTTGAAGGATCAAAACGCTGGATTAGTTCTTCCATTGTCGTAATCGCCTCAACCGCACCTGATGTACCAATCAACACCGCAAGACTGGCAACAGCCATCGGTTCATAACCATCCTCATTCAGGGAGGCAATGGACAGTGATCCAAGACGCTTGGACAAGCCCTCGCCGCTGGCCGTGGTCAACAAATTATGGTGACCAAAATCCGGTGATTTTGCACCCAGTGCTTCAAAAATTGCAATCTGAGCTGCCGTATTGGTGACATGGTCGTCGCCACGAATGATATGGGTAACTCCCATCTCAATATCATCAACGACCGAGGGCAAAGTATACAGATAGGTACCATCTTCGCGTATCAGAACAGGATCCGACATCGATGCCAGGTCTATGGTCTGTTCGCCCCTTACCACATCATTCCAGGTGACGGGTGTGCGGACAAGATTTTCGGTGGAGCCATCAAAATTTGGCAACAGAAATCGCCAGTGAGCGTTCCTGCCTTCCGCCTCAAGAGCCTGCTTTTGCTCCGCTGTCAAATTCAATCCGGCACGATCATATATCGGTGGAAGGCCCCGAGCCAGTTGACGTTTTCTTTTACGATCCAGTTCATCGGGCGTCTCATAGCAAGCATATAATAACCCGTGCGCACGCAGATTCTCCGCCGCCTCATCATAGGCAGAAAAGCGACCGGACTGGCGCTCAATACGATCGGGTTCAATTCCCAGCCAGTTGAGGTCTTTTAAAATCTGATCAGCATATTCCTGCTTGGAACGGGCTTTGTCTGTATCATCATAACGCAAAATGAATTGGCCATTGTGTTTCTCTGCATAAAGCCAGTTGACAAGCGCTGTACGTGAATTGCCAATATGAATGTTACCCGTGGGAGAAGGGGCGAAGCGGACAATAGGGGTCATGATTGAGGGCCGTAGGAAATGGAAATTATTATCATGCGTTTAGCGCGTGAATGCCAACAGGGCAAGGTGTGAAAATAATGCGGGAAAAATTCAATCATTTCCCCTGGCATCTCGAAACCCGTTGGTTATCGGGTAACGCCTGTCTCGTCCAAAATATTTGCCGGTGATCTTGACACCTGGCGCTGATTGCCGACGTTTGTATTCTGCAATATATAACAGGTGCTCGATACGCTGGACTGTTTTTTTATCATGTCCGTTGGCAACAATTTGTTCAACCCCCAACTCCTTTTCAACCAGGCCTTCCAGAATATCATCCAGGAGCGGATATTCCGGCAAACTGTCGGAATCCTTCTGGCCGGGGGCCAGTTCAGCGCTGGGCGCCTTGTCAATTATATTCTGGGGGATCACCTCACCCGCTGGTCCAAGACAATCCGGCGGACAATTGGCATTGCGCCAGCGGCTCAAGGCATAAACCTGCATCTTGTAAAGATCTTTAATAGGATTAAAGCCACCATTCATATCACCATACAAAGTGGCGTATCCAACCGACATTTCTGATTTGTTTCCGGTTGTGACAACCATCGAGCCAAATTTGTTGGAAATAGCCATCAGGATTACACCACGGGCTCTTGATTGCAGATTTTCTTCGGTGACGCCGGAATTTGTACCCTCAAACAGCGTGCCCAGAGCTTCATTGAAACCTTCAACCGGTGCCTTGATCGGTACAATGTCATACCTCACCCCTAATGCGCTGGCGCAACTGGCCGCATCATCCAGGCTTTCCCTTGTGGTATAATCATAGGGCATCATCACACAACGCACCCTCTCCTCGCCAATTGCATCAACCGCCATGGCCGCACAGATGGCTGAATCTATTCCACCTGACAGGCCCAGTACCACATTGGAAAAACCGTTTTTGTTGACATAGTCCCGCAAGCCCATGACGCAGGCTCGCCAGTCTGCCTCATTCAATTCCGGCAGATTGACCAATGCGCTGGTATCACAAACCCAGTTTTCATTTCCAGCGACAGGATCTCTATCGGCATCTTTGCTGGTAATGCGTCGCCATGTTGTCGTGACAACGGCATCTTCAAACTGGTTTAGCTGCATTGCCAATTGACAGTCGGCATTGATAACAAACGAACCGCCATCAAATACAAGCTCATCCTGACCGCCCAGCTGATTGAGATAAATCATCGGCAAGCCGGATTCGATGATTTGCCGGATTGCCACCTGATAGCGCACATCCATTTTCTCGCGATTATAAGGAGAGCCATTGGGAACCAGCAATATTTCCGCCCCGCTTTCAGCGAGCGTTTCGCAAACTCCCGTGTCCCCCCAGATATCCTCGCAGATAGGCACGCCCAGGCGCACACCGCGAAAATTGACCGGACCCGGCATTGGGCCGGAATCGAAGACCCGCTTCTCATCAAACACACCATAGTTTGGCAAATCGATTTTCTTGCGCCAGGTCTGGATTTCACCCTGATCAAGCAAAGCTACCGCATTGAAAAGCCCGGTATCATCACGCAAGGGCGATCCGATTAGAATAGCCGGGCCAGCATCCGCCGTTTCCTTGGCAATATCGGCTACCGCAAGCATACAGGCTTCGACAAAAGACGGTTTCAGGACAAGGTCTTCGGTCGGATAGCCTGAAATAAAAAGTTCGGTGAACACGATCAGATCAGCCTTGTTCCTGGCGGCCTCGGCGTGTGCATCACGAGCTTTGTCAAGATTGCCGGCAATGTCGCCTACAACAGGGTTCAGCTGCGCCAGAGCTATTCTCAATATATCAGGTGACTTGGTCATTAACGCTCCTGTGGTGACGGCTGATTTGCTGAATATAATATCTATTGAGACTTGCGGCTGCTCGCAACGAAAATTTTTGATGAAAACCCTGTTCAGCTTCAGTTCAGACACATTCTTGTAGTTTGTTAACAACGTTGGGCAGAAATTTGCGTCACGTAATATGAATCCATCTCAAAAGGAGCGCTTGATAATGGCCTCGAACACTATTTCAAAATCTGTCACAATCACCTTGGCTGCCGCCCTGATTACGAGCATAAGTATGCCGGTCTCCAGCGCCTATGCGGGAAAAAGACATCATCGTAATCATACCGCCGAAATTGTCGGCGGTGGTATTATCGGCCTGGCGCTTGGCGCAATTATCGCTGATTCAGGCTATCGACGCCAGCACCGTGCGGACCGGATATATGAAGAATTGCCAGCCTATTACCCCCCAGGTTATGTCGACGACTACCAGCGAACCTATTATGAGGAACAGGGCCCGATAGTGGAGCGCCCGTATCGCAATAACGATTATTACAACCAACCGGCTCCCCTGCCCCGTCATGACTATGATCCGGCATACAAGCGAAGTAAAAATACCTACCGCAAATCATCACAACCGGGACCAAAAGTCATCACCTACAACGAAGCGATGTCAAATTCAAATCTTGCAGAACCATGGTCGCCTCAATGGTATTCCTATTGCCGCAGTACCTACCGGTCTTTTAATGCAAAATCCGGCACTTTTCTGGGTTATGACGGAATACGCCATTTTTGTGTGTCCAAATGATTTTGGATATCCAAAGCTATTGGCGTTAACCATTAAATGAAATGGACGTTTACAAAGCGGGCAGCGCTGGATAGGTTAACAATTCGTTAACCCTGTTTTGGTCCGAGTTTTATGCGTAATTTAGTAAACTCCCGATATTTCCCGGTATTCCGGATGCCGCTGGCAATAACTGCTATTTTGGGAACCTGTTCGATGAGTTTTGGGCTGGATAATGATCGTATGGTCGTGTTGGGAAGAACTTCACAACCAATCGGCCATTTCAACTATTGCCGGGAAAACCCGAACGATTGTGCATCAAATGCCGCCAGCCCCCTGGCACCGGAGTTGACCAGAAAAAAATGGATGCAGATGATTGATATCAATCACCATGCCAACAGTTCGGTCTCCCCGGCAACCGATATTGAACAATACAGCAGAGAAGAATACTGGACCCTGCCGAAGAAATATGGCGACTGTGAAGATTATGTATTGCTCAAGCGCCAGTTGCTGATTGACAAAGGCTGGCCGGTTTCCAGTCTGCTGGTAACGGTTGTGCTGCAAACCAGTGGTGAAGGTCATGCGGTGTTGACCGTGCGCACCAAGGATTCAGATTACATTCTTGATAACCTGAACGGCAAGATACTGCCCTGGAACAAAACCGAATACCGATATCTAAAACGCCAGTCAACCATGCATTCGGGACGCTGGACCGATATTGAAGACAATCGGGACATTGTTGGTTCAATCAAATAAGAAATATTCAAAGGCAATTTGCGCGAGATTAACAAAGATATTTAATCTTGTATGACAGATTTTTCAGTCCCGATAATCCCGCGCCTTGTCAAACCGGCGGCTCAGAAATAGATTTGTTAATCACTATCTCAATCACCGGGAAAAGGCTGTAGCGGCACTTCATTGTTATTGCCGTTGCGCTTGTTCATCAGTTGGCGATGGTAACATAACCCGCATTCGCCCGTGTTATCTGGCAAACTGTCCAGCCTGAGGGAACCGTTATTGGCCCCGGTAATGATCAAATCGATAGCAGGTGCGGAAAATTGGGAATGATGTCCACCATGATGACTGGTGGCAAAACCGGCTGACCCAGCAAATGCAACAAATGCCAGAACCGACCATGCAAACATTATTTTGGTCCGCAAGATATTGCCCATAGTCCCACTATCGTCACCTACACTGCCAAATCTTCAATATCTCTGGAAAACAGCAGGCGCCTTGAATTTCGAATATCAGTGATATGATTCTGAACCCAATTTGTTGAGAATTTGTTAAACATTCAGCATTGTTATTCTGTTCTGGGGGTAGCAGTTTACTGAGTGCACTAATTAAGGCAATTTCCATTCGGACGCAAACAATCACGAATTACCGTAATTCGATAGCCAACTTAAACACACCATCTCAACCAGACATACTTAAAAACATAAAGGCCAGACTGTGTTCTACAGCCTGGCCTGAGTTCCATTATGTGCCAGGCTGTATTACCACCTGGCCTAATGTCTTACTCGTCGTCTTCTTTGGTGAGTTCCTCGACACTTACGGTTTTGTCTGTGACATCGGCGACACCCATGATGTGATCAACAACTTTCTCCTCATATAGTGGCGCACGCAGACCAGCGACAGCGTCAGGTGTTTGCTGGAAATATTCCATGATCTGCTGTTCCTGACCCGGATACTGGCGCATCTGGTCATAAATGGCTTTTTGCAGTTCTTCTTCGGTGACCTGAATTTTTTCCTTTTCACCTATTGTCGCCAACACCAGACCAAGACGTACCCGGCGCGCGGCCAATTCACGGTATTCCTTGCGCGCATCTTCTTCGGTTGTATCTTCGTCCTCGAATGTTTTCTTGTTGTTTTCCAGCTCCTCGGTAACCTGTTTCCAGATATTGCCAAACTCCTGTTCAACCATCTTGGTTGGCATTTCCATTTCTGTTTTTTCGTTCAGCTGGTCAAGAATCTGGCGCTTCACCCTTGCACGGGTGAAGGAGCCATAGCGGCTCTCGAGTTGCTCACGCACCACTTCGCGCAATTTATCAACACTGTCGAGACCGAGCAGTTTTGCCGTGTCGTCATTCAGTTCAAGTTTGCCCGGCTTTTCAACCAGTGAAATTTTTACATCGAATTCGGCATCTTTGCCGGCAAGGTGCTGCGCACCATATTCTTCTGGAAAAGCAACTTTTACAGTGAGTTCATCACCGGCTTTTTTGCCAACCAGCTGATCCTCAAAACCGGGAATGAACTGGTCTGAACCCAGTACCAGTTTGGCATCCTTGTCTTCGCCGCCTTCAAACGCCTCGCCATCAATTTTCCCAAGATAATCCATGGTAACGCGGTCTTTTTTCGCCGCTTTGGATTTTTTCTCATCCCAGGAACGCGTACTCTCGGCAACTTGCAATGCCTGCTCTTCGATTTCCTTGTCCGTTACATCAACGACAGGGCGTTCAAGTGCCAGTTTATCAAGTGCTGGAACTTCAAATTCCGGCAACACTTCATAAGCAAGCTTGAATTCAAAATCTTTCTTGCCATCCAGTATGGCCTCAGCCTCTTTTTCATCTTCCGTCATTGAAATCTGCGGTTGCTGGGCCGGCTTTTCTCCCCGCTCTTTCAGAACCTCGCCTGAACGGGTGTTAATGAATTCGTTGACAATTTCTGCCATCGCCTGTTTGCCATATACTTTACGAAGATGGCTCACCGGCACCTTGCCCTGTCGAAAACCGTTGATCTGCACCTGGTCTTTCATCTTGGTCAGGCGCTCAACAAGCTGGGATTCCATATCTTTTTTTGCAACAGTGATGGTCAACTCGCGAGCGAGGCCTTCATTGAGGGTTTCGTTAACCTGCATTTTTCATTCCTACTTCATTTTTGGCCGGATGATATCGGCCTACCTGGATTTTGGTCTATTTCTTGAACTGACCAGTTTGCGGATTTCTGGCAATTTACACGAATATTCTGCCAGCGGTGCGGCATTCAATAACCGTATTCCATGCCTGATAACTTGTGAAAATTCGGGCATTTCAGCCTGTTCGCGGCAATTTCTGGCTAATTTATGCGATCAGATCATCATGCGTGGGCGCGAGATAGCACGGACAAAGAAAATCGGCAAGGGCATTGCAGCGAAATGACGTCCATGAATGTTGCCAAACAGCAACAAAACAGGCCACAATCAAGGCCGGGGCGAATTATTCACCATTATTGGTGCGAACCAGCGTTTATTTCAAAGAATCCAGCAGCGGAATTGACCCATTCTCCAGTTATTTGCCGACCGATATATTTTTTGTTGCCTTTTTAATTTCAATACTTGCCTCAGCGAAATTGGCAGGTGTCGTATAAAATACAAACTGTACCGAGCCCTTATCTTTTATTGTGGTAAAGAAATTTTCATATTTGATGATCAGCCCGTCAATGTCGACATTGTAAACCATTCTGCCCCACTCAATGCCGAATGCATCAATGCGCTCATTTTTCGCCACTTCGACCGGTTTCAGGCCAGCCGCATTTTGCGCGTTGGTGACAATTGCTTTTTCAAATGCCTTGAGTGGAATTTCTACCTTTTCAGTGATCACCATTAAGAACAGACTTTCATCCATGGTGGAGAAAGTGAATTCAGCCGCATTATTGGCATTCCCCAATTTCCAGACCGCCTCATCCAGACATACGGAAACCGGTAAGGATTTTGATTTGATCACCACACAATCATCGTCATTAGAAGATTTCGCAGTCTCGCCAGCAAACCGCCAGGTATTATCATCAAATAAAATTATCTCACGACCATCCAGCTCCACACGACCTTTTTCTCCCGCATAAGCCTGAAGAGGAAACAACGCCAAAAGTAAAATCAGGGGTAGTATCCTGAAGCAATAATTCCGGCAGATTTCAAAAGTATTGAACAACATTATCCGCTCTCCAGTTGAGTTTACACCTTTACCTGCGTTGAAATAATTGAGAACAAGGCCCCCGGTCAAAACATTCAATAAAACAGTTCTCAGTTTTCAGGTTCCAACAAACCTAATTTAATTGTCCTGCAATTACCAATGGATATTTATCCGATAACAAAGCTTGTACCGAATTTCAGCAATACCCATTGGATCTAAACGGGAAACTTTTTGCAGATTTTGTCGGTATTTTATTTCACTTGAATATCAGGCGGGTTATGGTTGGCGAAATAAGGGGATAGATAGATGACAAAACCAAGAAAATATAATGCGGTCAGCGATCTGGTTGACAGGAATGTGTCGGAGGGATTTGGAGAAAAGAATGCCTTTGTCGATCCGGATCAGATGATGACCTATCTGGACCTGCAAACCAATACCAGAAAATTTGCCAACATACTGCAGAATCTGGATATTAAACGCGAGGCACGAATTGCCATGCTGATGTTTGATACGGTCAATTATCCGGTTGTATTTTTTGGCGCAATGCGTGCCGGCGTAATTCCAGTCTGCATCAATACCCTGCTGACCACCGATCAATATGAATATATGCTGCAGGACAGCCGGGTTGAGGCGTTGCTCATATCATCCGCATTGCTGCCGGTGGTCAAACCAATATTGGCAAACCTCCAGACATTAAAACATGTGATCGTTGTTGACGGTGAAAATGAACAATCCGATTTTCTCAATTTTGAACAATTGCTGGATCAGGCTAATGCTGATTTCGAAAATGTCGACACCAATTCTGATGAAACCGCGTTCTGGTTATATTCATCGGGTTCGACCGGTGATCCAAAAGGTACCAGACATGTCCATACAAGCCTGGCTTATGTGGCAGATCATTACGGCAAAGGTATCCTGGATATCAAACAAAATGATGTGGTTTTCGCAGCAGCCAAACTGTTTTTTGCCTATGGAATGGGAGCCGGACTAGGCATGGCCATGTCGGTGGGTGCGACAGTCATTCTATTACCCGGACGCCCTACCCCGGAATCTGTTTTGACTACACTGAAAAAGCACAACCCGACATTGTTTTTTGGCGTTCCAACTCTGTATGCAGCGATGCTGGCAGACCCGGAGTGCCAACCGCAAAACAGTTCGAACCGATTACGGCTTTGCATTTCAGCCGGCGAAGCATTACCGGCAGATCTGGGGCAATCCTGGGAACAGCGCATGGGGGTTGAGGTAGTGGATGGCATTGGATCCACCGAGATGTTGCATATATTTTTATCCAATCGTCCCGGAGCGGTACGCTATGGCACATCAGGCCAGGAATTTGACGGATACAAATTGCGGCTAATCGATGAAAATGGTGTTGAAGTTGAAACCGGTGAAATTGGCGAGTTACTTGTCTCTGGAGATTCAGCGGCAGAGGGATACTGGAATCAACGGGAAAAATCCCGCGCCACCTTTGCCGGCATCTGGACCCACACGGGAGACAAGTATTTTCGTGACGAGGATGATTTTTATCACTATTGCGGGCGCACTGATGACATGTTCAAGGTAAGTGGACGATGGGTATCGCCGTTTGAGGTTGAACAGGCACTGGTTTCTCATTCATCCGTGCTGGAAGCAGCCGTAGTTGCCAAAGAGGACAGCGATGGTTTGATAAAGCCCAAGGCCTTTGTTGTTCTTACGCCATCAGCCAGCGAAGAAGGATTGTTTGATACGCTAAAAGATTATGTCAAATCAGAAGTCGGTGCATGGAAATATCCACGCTGGATCGAATTTGTCCCCGACCTTCCCAAGACTGCGACAGGTAAAATTCAGCGCTACAAATTACGCGGATAACACAATATGACACACTGTCATTCACGGACTTGAAAATTCGGGGAACATTGCGGCCAGGCCTTCTGTTGAGGCGGGTGATATTCCGCGTTCGGTAATCAAACCGGTTACCAGCCGACTGGGAGTCACATCAAAGGCCGGATTGCCTGCCGGTGTACCATCGGGGCATATCTGCACATTTGCCAGGCTGCCGTCTTCAAGTTTCCCCCAGATACTGGTCACCTCTTTGCCATCACGCTCCTCAATCGGTATCCCGGCAATTCCATCCTTGACTTGCCAGTCGATGGTTGGTGAGGGAAGTGCCACATAAAAGGGAATATCGTTATCCTTTGCAGCAAGCGCTTTCAGATAGGTGCCGATCTTGTTACAGACATCGCCATTCGATGATGTGCGATCGGTACCGACAATAACCATGTCAACCTGACCATGTTGCATCAAATGACCGCCGGCATTGTCGACAATCAATTGATGGGAAATACCGTGGGAATCCATTTCCCATGCAGTCAGTTGGGCCCCCTGGTTTCGCGGGCGAGTTTCATCAACCCAGACATGCACCGGAATTCCCGCTTCCGTGGCATGGTAAATGGGTGAAGTGGCAGTCCCCCAGTCGACTGTAGCCAGCCAACCGGCATTGCAATGGGTAAGAATATTCACCGGTTCATTACGGCTTTTACCTGCCGCAATCTGCCTTATTATTTGAAGACCATTGAGACCGATCTGGCGATTGCATTCGACATCCTCATCACAAATCTCATTGGCTCTTTTCATTGCTGCCCCTGCCCGCTGATGATCCGGCAGCGGTTTCAGCAAATCGCGCATGTGATTGAGAGCCCAAGCAAGGTTTACGGCGGTTGGCCGGGTTTGTTGCAAATCCCTGCAGACATCATCAAGTGCCTGATCACCGGCATCATTTTGCATTTCAGCCGCCACGCCATAAGCGGCTGTTGCCCCAATCAGAGGCGCACCGCGTACCCACATGTCCCGGATGGCATGACAAAATGATTTTCGGGTGTTTAGTTCAACGATGGTAAAACGGTGTGGGAGCCAGCGCTGATCAATTATTTTTACAACATTGCTATCATGGTCAAACCAGATCGAACGGTAGTGTTTTCCATCAACCTTCATGTAAACTCTTTTCCTCTAAACCAGATATTCCTGTTTGGTGCGACCCTGTTAATGTTCACGCATCTTTGCACCACTTGGATCAAACAAGGCTTCCAACGCGATCCTTGCAGGGAGACGAATGCCGAGAATTTCAATTTCGAACAGGTTTTCTTCCGTTCGCTCAGAAAGCTGAGAAGGCAAATAGGCTTGCGCCAGGGATTGCTTAACAAAATGCCCATACCCGCCTGATGTAACCCATCCAACAACCCGCCAGTCCCCGTCACGCTGGCTTTGTGGTTTTTGAATTTCCAACCCCTGTGCATCAAAACGCGGCGCACCATATCCATGCGGGGTCTCGACGCTTCCATAATCTTCATCACCGATTTTTGCCCATACCGGCTCATCTGCCATCACATCGGCATCATCAGCTTCAATGACAAAAGTAACCCGTCGCAATTTAGGACCATCTGCATATTCTTTTGCTGCCGCCTCGCGCCCGATAAAATCATTCTTGGAGAGTTTGATGAAACGTTCCATGCTGGCTTCATAGGGTCCGTAAATCGGGCGCAACTCGGCAAACCAGGTGGGAAAATTCTTTTCAAGGCGCATGGACAGTAACGCTCGCATACCAAAATCGACGATATCAAATTCTTCACCGGCCTGTTTTATTGCCAGATATACCTGCCTTTCATATGTCGGTTCCATCCATATTTCATATCCCAGATCGCCGGAATAGGTCATTCGGTTGATTTTACAGGGTGCACCGGCAAATGCCATCTGTCGAAAATCCATGAACCGGAATGCCGATTTTGAAACATCCTCATCCGACAATTTTGCCAGAAGTTTTTGTGCATTGGGTCCGGCAATCGACAGGCCAACCATGGTCTGGCCAAACAGATGAATGCGCACAGAGCCATCTTTTGGCAGATGTTTTTCAAACCAGCGCATATGATAAACCTGGGCACCGGATGATCCCCACATGAAAAACTGCTCGTCGGCTGATTTTGCAATGGTAAAATCGCCAATCAGCTTGCCATTGACGTTCAGCATCGGAGTTAAAACCAGCCGCCCGGTTTTGGGCATTGTATTAGTCATCATGTGTGACAACCAGCTCTCTGCACCTGATCCACTGATTTCATATTTGGCAAAATTTGCGATTTCCGTGACGCCAACAGAATTGCGTACGGCGCGCACTTCATCGCCGACATGGCGAAAATCGTTAGAACGATGGAAAGAAACAATATCTACCGGATCACTGCCCCCGGGCGCGAACCAGAGAGGTGTTTCAAGCCCCCATGAATCGCCCATGACGGCATTATTGTCATTGACCATGATATCGTAAAGCGGCGTGGTTTGTTGAGGCCTGGCAGCGGGCAGTTCCTCGTTCGGATAAGAGATGGAGAAACGTCTTGAATAATTTTCACGGACCTTTGCATTGGTGTAGCGTAGCGTTGTCCACTCCCCATAGCGTGAAACATCCATGCCGAAAACATCATGGCCGGGATCGCCATCAACCATCCAGTTGGACAATACCAGACCAACCCCGCCGCCTTGTGAAAACCCGGCCATCACCGCGCAAGCTGACCAAAAATTGGTTAAACCACGCACTGGACCAACAAGCGGATTGCCGTCGGGTGCAAATGTAAACGGGCCATTGATGATCTGCTTTATTCCGGCATTCTCAACAGCCGGGAAATGCTTAAATCCAACCTCAAGAGATGGTGAAATCCGGTCGATATCAGGTTCCAGCAATTCATGACCAAAATCCCATGGAGTGTTCACCGGGGACCAGGGCTTACAGGCCTTTTCATAGGTACCAAGCAGAATTCCGTTTCGTTCCTGGCGGGTGTATATCTCTCCCTTGAAATCAATAACACCTATTAGTTCACGACCGGTAGATTGGTTGTATTCGACAACCTCGGGCATATCATCGGTCAGCAAATACATGTGTTCCATGGCCAAAAGCGGCAATTCAAGACCAACCATGCGCCCAACTTCGCGCGCCCACAAACCTCCCGCATTGACCACGTGTTCACAGGTAACAGTACCTTTCTCGGTAACAATTTTCCACGTACCGTCTGCCATCTGGGAAATTTCGATAACCCGGTTGCGCAGTTCAATTGATGCACCCAGAATTTTGGCGGCCTTGGCATATGCATGGGTTGTGCCGGATGGATCGAGGTGTCCTTCAACAGGATCCCACATGGCACCGACAAAATTGCTTTCATCCATCAGCGGAAACATGGCTTTGGCTTCCAGAGGCGTGATCAATTCCGTTTCCATCCCAAGGCATCGTCCTTTGGCATGGGCTAGACGCAGGAAATCCATACGCTCGGGCGTATCAGCCATCATTGCTCCGCCAGTCAAGTGCAGGCCACAGGACTGACCGGAAATTTTCTCAAGTTCCTGATATAAAGAAACCGTATAGGCCTGCAATTTCGCCACATTGGGATCGCCATTCAGCGTATGAAACCCGCCCGCTGCGTGCCAGGAAGATCCAGATGTCAATTCCGATCGCTCGATCAGCAAAACATCTGTCCAGCCGGCTTTGGCCAGATGGAACAACACCGAACAACCGACAACTCCACCTCCTATGACAACTACTCTGGCATGTTCCTGCATATTGGTGATCCTGACCTGTAAATGCTTGTTGAACTGAAATACCCTTTTTCATTTTCGAACCAACGTCAAGCAAAACAACCGCCGATGATTGCCTGGCTGACATCAGGGTTGGTTATCCGTGTTTTCCATCTCACAAATCCGTGTGCATCTTGAAACCGGGTGAATAGGAAAGCCGAACACTGGTAATCGGCGCCGTTCCAAGCCAGGTCAGACGCTCAACGATAAACAACGCGGCGCCAGCAGCTACTCCCAGTATCTCTGCCTCTTCTTCTATCGCATTATGGGCTGAAAAAGATATGTCACCGGATGTAAACAAGGCATTTTGTACCAGCCATTCATTGGCACTTTTATTTTCCAGATCTACATCCAGAATTTCCGGGACTGCGGCCGGATTAACCCAGCGATCTTCAAATACAAAGGGTTGGTCATCGGAAAAATGCACGGCCTTCAAATGTAGCAGTTCCGTTTTGATTGCCAACATCAGTCTGTTAGCAATAACCGGAGGTGGCGTGGTGATTTCCTTTGAAAGCAGAAGATAGCGATAGGATGCTCCTCGACTTTCTATATCCAGCCGGATTACCGGGATATCCAGCGTCGCTTTGCGAACCGGATTGATGGCTACGCGGGTACCCGCCTTTCGCCTTCGATTGAGCAGGCCGGAATTGGCCATTTCCCGCATCGCCCGGTTAATAGTGGCGCGCGCGCAACCAAATTCTTCAGCCAATTCAATTTCTCTTGGCACCAGTTCCCCGGGCAGCCAGATGCGTTCGCTTATGCGACGGATCAATTCCGCCTGAATTTTCTGCCAGGACATGCTGGTCGAAGAATTATCCGGCTGGCTTGCAATATTGTTTCTCGAAACGTTCAAATCCTGTCCTTCAAAGACGCCATCGTTTTTTTGTAATCCGTAGTGATTTTTTCACGGGTAATATGGCGACCCCCGGTAACCATGTGACGACCAGCGGACCAGACATCGCTGATGCATCTGTCATCGCTAGCGAATATATAACTATCCAGAATCATGTCATTCTCTTTCAGATACAAGTCGGCAGCCTCATCATCCAGGGCAATCAGATCGGCCAGTTTCCCGGTCTCAATTGATCCCGAATTTCTGCCCGCCGCCAAACTTCCACCGATCAAGGCACCATCAAATA